>JASHVY010000317.1 GCA_030044345.1 Acetobacteraceae bacterium
CCAGCTCCTCGCCTCGATGCCGGCGCGGCCGAGCAAGCCCTGCGATGCGCCGAGCTTTCTCATCCCGGGACTGCCGCTCTCGATGGCGGCGATGAATTTGCTTTATGCGCTCGTGGTGCTCGGGAGCCTCGTCGCCTATCTGGCGCGGAGTCGGGAGGAAGCGCGATGAGCGAAAACGGAGATGTGCCGGCTGACGAGGCGGTGGCCCGGATGATCCGCGTCGATCATGCCGGCGAATATGGGGCGGTACGCATCTATGCGGGCCAGCGCGCGGTGCTCGGGCGCGGGCCGAAGGCGGAATTGCTCGAACATATGCAGGAACAGGAGAAGGCGCATCTCGCCTCCTTCTCCGAAGTCATGGCGCGGCGGCGCGTGCGGCCCACCGCCCTTCTTCCGCTCTGGCATCTCGCCGGGTTCGCCCTCGGCGCGGCCACCGCCGCGCTGGGAGAGCGGGCGGCGATGGCCTGCACGGTCGCGGTCGAGGAGGCGATCGATGCGCATTATGCCGGACAGGAAGCGTCTCTGCCCGAGGAAGAGGGCGCGCTTTCGGCGCTGATCGCGAAGGCCCGCGCGGAGGAGCTCGAGCATCGGGATATCGGCCTCGCGCATGAGGCCGAGCGAGCGCCGGCCTATCGCCTGCTTTCCGCGCTGATCAAGACGGGATGCCGGGTCGCAATCACGCTCAGCGAGCGAATCTAGATCAATATGGCTTTGTTTGGTCCCGGAGAGTCATAGCGCCCGAACGACGCCGCGAATTCGAGCCGATCTCTTGCCGGGGTGAGAGGGAGAAAGTGCCGGCGGGATCAGTCGACCCGCGCGCTGGCCATCAGAAGGTTTCTGCGGATCGTCACCAGAAGGTCGAGCAGTTGCTCGCGTTCTTCGCTGGAAAGTCCGGCGAAGGCTTCGCTGCGGACGATCTTGGTGATTTCCACGACCTGAGCGGCCACCCCCTCGCCCTCGCTGGTAAGCCACAATGTGCGGACCCGGCGATCCGTGGGGTGCGGCCGCCGTTCGAGAAGCCCGGCCTCTTCCAGCCCATCGACCAGGCGCACCACGGAAATCGTCTCCATGTCCAGAAGAGTGGCGACCCGGACCTGCTTCACGCCCGGCTCATAGAAGACCTGCAGCAGCAGGCTCGCTTCCGAGCGGTTGAGGCCGAGCCCGGCGCGCTTGGTATGATGGACGAAGCGGCGGCGCATCAGCCGCGAGCCCTCCCGCAGCAGGAAACCGGGCGTCCGCCGCCCCTCCGAGATTTCCTCCACGCCGCACTCTGCGCCGGCGCCGCCCTCGCACGGCTCCGTCCCCTGGTCCGTCCCCCGGGGGGAACAGGGTGGGGAACAGGGCGGGGAGCAGACCGGCTCGGGCGCCAGCGCCCCTGTTCCGCCGCCGTCTTCGCCGCCATCTCCGCCATCGCCTCCGGCGTCGTATCTCTGACGAATCATGGGCCGTTCCTCGGTTGGTTAATCGTCGCCTTCTGCCCCGGCCGCCGTCATGATCGCGGCGAGCTTCGGGATATGCACGGTTTCGCGTTTCATCAAGAAGCGGCGCTGGAAACGATCCAGGTAGATATAGATCACAGGCGTCGTGTAGAGCGTGAGAACCTGGCTGAGCGCAAGCCCGCCGACCATGGCGAAGCCCAGAGGCTTGCGCAGCTCGGAGCCGGCTCCGTTCTCCAGCATCAGCGGCAGGCCGCTGAAGAGCGCGGCCATCGTCGTCATCAGGATCGGACGGAAACGCAGCAGGCAGGCCTGACGGATCGCGGTCTCGGGCGTCATGCCTTCGCGTCGCTCGGCGCCGATCGCGAAATCCACCATCATGATGCCGTTCTTCTTGACGATGCCGATGAGCAGGATGATGCCGATCAGGGCGATCACGGTGAGCTGGTATCCGAATGCCAGCAGGATCAGCAACGCTCCCACGCCGGCCGAGGGCAGGGTGGAGAGGATGGTCAGCGGCAGGATATAGCTCTCATAGAGAATGCCGAGAATGATATAGACGGTCACCAGCGCGGCCGCGACGAGATAGGGCTCGCTGCTGAGCGAGGATTGGAAGGCCTGCGCCGTGCCCTGGAACGTTCCCTGCAAGGTCGGCGGCACGCCCATCTCCGTTTCGATCTGCTGAATGGCGTTCACGGCATCACCCAGGGAGGCCCCGCCTTTCAGGTTGAACGAGATCGTGACCGAAGGCATCTGATTGACGTGATTCACGGCAAGCGGCTCCACCGGCACGCTCGTCTCGTGGACCAGGGTCGAGAGGGGCACGGCCTCTCCGCTCGAAGAGGTGACGTAGAGTTTCTGCAAGGTGGAGAGATCACCCTCCTCGTTCGGCAGCACGCCCAGGACGACGTAGTAGGCCTTGTCCCCGGTGAAATACTGGGTCACCTCCCGCTGGCCGAACGCGTCGTAGAGAACATTGTCGATCGTCGCCGGCTCGATCCCGAACCGGGAGGCCTGGTCGCGGTCATAGGTCAGTGTCTCGGTCGTGCCCGCAATCTGCTGGTCCGAGGTCACGTCCGTGAGCTGCGGCAGGGTTCGAATCTTGTTGAGGATCCTTGGGGCCCAGGTGTTGAGCTCGGTCTGGTTCACGTCCTCGAGCGTGTATTGATACTCCGTCCGGCTGATCAGGCCGCCCACGCGCACATCCTGGATCACCTGCAGATAGAGCTGGATTCCCTTGAGCGCCTCCATCTTCTTGTCGATCTGGGCGATGACCTGGGTTGCGGTGGAAGTCCGCTGATCCCACGGCTTTAGAGTGACATACACCCGGCCGTTGTTTGCCGTCTGGCCACCCGAACCGGCGCCGACGGCGGATACCTCGGAGGCCACCGAGGGATTCGAGAGGATGATCTTGTTGACCTGCTGCTGCAGGGCGGACATCCCCTGGAAGGAAATATCCTGCGCAGCCACCGTGGTGCCGAGCATGATGCCGGTGTCCTGCTCCGGAAAGAACCCTTTCGGGATGATGATGTAGAGATAGACCGTAAGCGAAAGGGTGGCGAGGAAGACCATCAGCGTGACGAAGCGGAACCGAAGCGCGATGTCGAGCGTGCGCTCATAGAAGCGCAGCATGCCCGTGAATATCCCCTCGACGAAGTTGTAGAATTTCCCATGGCTGTGGGCTTCCGCGCTGAGGAAGCGGGATGCCATCATCGGCGTCAGCGTGAGCGAGACCATCGCCGAGATGACGATCGTCAAGGAGACGCAGACGGCGAACTCCCAGAACAGGCGGCCGACGATCCCGCCCATCATCAGCAGGGGAATGAACACGGCGATCAGCGAGAAGCTGATCGAGACGATCGTGAAGCCGATCTCGCCTGCGCCCTTGATCGCGGCCTCGACGGGCCCCATGCCCTCCTCGATATGCCGGAATATGTTTTCCAGCATCACGATCGCATCATCGACGACGAAGCCGACCGCGATGGTCAATCCCATCAGCGAGAGATTATCGAGGCTGAACCCGCAAAGATACATCGCCCCGAGCGTGCCGACCAAGGCGACCGGGATCGTCACGCTCGGGATGATGGTGGCCCAGAGGTTTCTGAGGAACAGGAAGATCACCGCCACCACCAGCGCGATCGCCAGCATCAGCGTGAACTCGACGTCACCGACCGAGGCGCGGATGGTGAGCGTCCGGTCGGAGACGACGGAGACCTTGATGTCGCGCGGGATATCCTCCTCGAGAGACGGCAGCTTCGCCTTCACGCCGTCGGCGGTGGTGATGACATTGGCGGCGGGCTGCTTGAAGATCAGCAGGATTACGGAGGGCTTGCCGTTGGTCCAGGCGGTCAGCTCGTCGTTCTGCGGTCCGCTCACCGCGCGTCCGATATCCCGGATCCGGATCGGCGCCCCGTTGCGATAGCCGATGATGACGTCGTTGTAGGCGTTCGCCGCGGTCAACTGATCATTGGCGTAGATCGTGTAGGATTGCTGCGGCCCGTCGATGCTGCCCTTGGGGTTGTCCACCGTCGTCTGGGAAAGGACGTTGCGCACATCTTCCAGGGTCAGCCCCATGGAGGAGAGCTTCGCCGGATCGACCTGGACGCGGATCGCAGGAGTCTGCTGGCCGGCCACCAGCACCTGGCCCACGCCGGGAAGCTGAGAGAGCTGCTGCTCGAAGAGATTCTCCGCGTATTCGTCCACCTCGGTGATCGGTGCCTGGTCGGATTGCATCGCAAGAATGAGGATCGGGGCGTCCGATGGGTTCACCTCGCGAAAGGTGGGCGGGCTCGGCATGGCCTTCGGCAGCGAACCCTGCGCGGCATTGATCGCCTCGAGCACCAGCGTTGCCGCATTGTTGATATTTGTGTTGAGACCGAATTGAAGCGTGATCTGGCTGGTGCCGGTGACGCTGATCGAGGTCATCTGCGTCAGCCCGGGCAGCATCTGGCCGAACTCGGTCTCGAGCGGCGTTGCCACCGTCGAAGCCATCGTCGCCGGGCTGGCGCCGGGATATTGCGCGCTGACGTTGAGCGTCGGGAACTCGACATTGGGCAAGGGGGCCACGGGCAGCATCGGGAAGGCGGCGAGACCGGCAAGGAAGATGCCCGCGGTCAGGAGCGAGGTCGCGATCGGCCGGCGGATGAAGGGGGTCGAAATGCTCATCGCTAGAACGTCTCACCGATTGTCTGAGCGCAGTGCCCGACGGGTCCCATGGTCGAACACTGACGTGGGGCGCTAATCCGGTTTCGCGGCGCCGCCGGCGTTGCCTTGCCCGGTACCATTGGGGCCGGTGCCATTGGCGGCGGTCGCCGCGACCCTGAGGCCCGGAATCAGCCGCGACTGTCCCGCGGTGACCACA
>JASHVY010000318.1 GCA_030044345.1 Acetobacteraceae bacterium
TGCCTGGTCGGGCCGCCCGGCGTCGGCAAGACGTCGCTCGGCAAATCGGTCGCCCGCGCCACCGGGCGGAACTTCGTGCGCATGTCGCTCGGCGGTGTGCGCGACGAGGCCGAGATTCGCGGCCACCGGCGGACCTATATCGGCTCGATGCCGGGCAAGATCATCCAGGGGATGAAGAAGGCGAAAACCTCCAATCCCCTCTTCCTGCTCGACGAGGTGGACAAGCTCGGCGCCGATTGGCGCGGCGATCCGTCCTCGGCGTTGCTCGAAGTGCTCGACCCCGAGCAGAACAGCACCTTCAACGACCATTATCTCGAGGTCGATTACGATCTTTCGGACGTGATGTTCGTCACCACCGCCAACAGCCTGCGCATGCCGCAGCCGCTCCTGGACCGGATGGAGATCATCCGCATTCCCGGCTATACCGAGGATGAGAAGGTGGAGATTGCCAAGCGCCACCTCATTCCGAAGCAGTCCGATGCGCATCGGCTGAAGAACGACGAATGGTCGATCAGCGATGATGCGTTGCGTGATCTTATCCGCTACTACACGCGCGAGGCCGGGGTGCGCTCGATGGAGCGCGAGATCGCCTCACTTGCGCGCAAGGTGGTCAAGGAGATCGTCACCAAGAAGGTGACCAAGGTCGCGATCACCCGCAAGAATCTCGACAAGTATCTCGGGGTGCGCCGTTTCCGCTTCGGCGAGGCGGAGAGCGAGGACATGGTGGGTGTGGTCACCGGCCTCGCCTGGACCGAGGTCGGCGGCGAGATTCTCACGATCGAGTCCGTGCTGCTGCCGGGCAAGGGCAATGTGAAGCAGACCGGCAAGCTCGGCGATGTGATGCAGGAGAGCGTTCAGGCGGCGATCTCCTATGTGCGGAGCCGCGCGATCAGCTTCGGCATCAAGCCCAATGTCTTCGAGAAGCGGGACATTCACGTCCACGTGCCCGAGGGCGCGACGCCGAAGGACGGCCCCTCCGCGGGCATCGCGATGGCGACCAGCATCGTGAGCGCCCTGACCGGCATTCCGGTTCGGCGGGACATCGCGATGACGGGTGAGATCACGCTGCGCGGTCGGGTGCTGCCGATCGGCGGGCTGAAGGAAAAGCTGCTCGCGGCGCTGCGCGCCGGGATGCGCACCGTGCTGATCCCCAAGGACAACGAGAAAGATCTCGCCGAAATTCCGGAAAACGTGAAGAAGCACCTAACGATCATGCCTGTTGCGAGCGTCGATGAGGTGATCAACCGCGCGCTCGTGCGCAAGCCGGAACCAATCCTCTGGGAGGAAGTGGAGGAGGCGGCCGTCGCTCCGCCGGCGGCCGCGGCGGGATCGATTCCCCTGCCGCACTGATGAGTCGTCGCGACGGCAGGGAAGCATTGATCGATGCTGTTGTTGCATCGCAGCGTTGAGGAAGGCGTGGGGTTTTTCGGCCCCGCGCCTTCACTCTCGTTGACGGGGTGGAATCCGGCCTTCTAGTCTCAGGAGCCTGCTTGCGAGTCGCGGGCAGGTTGAGCGCGGATTGTAGCTGCATGAGAGGAAGGGGGGTCCCCGGGTGAACAAGATGGATTTGATCGCCGCCGTTGCGGAAGAGACCGATCTTGCCAAGGGCAAGGCGGGCGAAGTGGTGGACGCCGTGTTCGGCGCCATCGAGAAGGCCCTCAAGAAGCGCCAGGAAGTGCGGCTGGTCGGCTTTGGCAGTTTTGTGACCGCCAAGCGCAAGGCGGGCAAGGGACGGAATCCGCGCACCGGCGAGGAAATCAAGATTCCGGCTTCGACCTCGGTGCGCTTCAAGGCGGGCAAGGCCCTCAAGGACGCGGTGAATTAAGCCCCGCCGGCGTGTTTTTTCATCTGCCTGTCCCGGCCCAAGGGCGGGACACGGCATGCCAGCCCGGGTAAGATGGCGGGCATGCGCGGGCGGTTAGCTCAGCGGTAGAGCGTCTCGTTTACACCGAGAGGGCCGGCGGTTCGATCCCGTCACCGCCCATGTCGGCGGGAGGGGTGCGTGGCCGAAAGCGTTTCCGGAAGGAGAGAAGGCGGGATGGCGGCTGCGCTTGACGGGGTGGGATGCGCGTCCTACACGCCCTATCCTTCTTTCCACGGTCCGCGGGTGTAGCTCAGTCGGTTAGAGCGCCGGCCTGTCACGCCGGAGGTCGCGGGTTCAAGTCCCGTCACTCGCGCCATGGCCGGAGGGAGGGTCCCCGGCGTGGGTACACCCCACCAGGAGCCGCTGTGGGACCTGCCTATGGCGCAGGGGCGTGGATATGGCTAATGTCCGCCCGCCTGCTGCACTGCAACAGCGGCCGGACGGGGAGAGGGCAGGGGGATGCAGCCGATCGTCGTTCATTATCTGCCGATCCTGGCGTTTCTCGTGCTGGCGGCGGTGATCGCCGGCGCCATGGTCGGGGGATCGCTGATCGCGGCGCGGCAGAAGCCGTACGCGGAGAAGCTCTCCGCCTATGAATGCGGCTTCGAGCCGTTCGACGATGCGCGCCGGCGCTTCGATGTGCGCTATTATCTGGTGGCCATCCTTTTCATCATCTTCGATCTCGAGGTGGCCTTCCTGTTCCCCTGGACGGTGAGCCTCTCCAGGATCGGTGTTTTCGGCTTTCTTTCGATGCTGGGATTCCTTGCGGTCCTGACGGTCGGTTTCATCTATGAATGGAACAAGGGCGCGCTCGAATGGGAGTGAGAGCGCCGGGAAGAATGAATTCAGGGAAACGCGGTTAGGAATGACGCCATGAGCGCAGGAGCCGGAGAAGGCGTGGCGATTGCCTGGAACCGTGAGGGGCTGCCGCCCGGCGCGGAGCAGGACGCGGTCGTGAAGGGGATCACCGGGGAGATCGGCGGGCGGGGCTTCATGGTCGCGCAGCTCGACCGCCTGGTGAACTGGGCGCGGACGGGCAGTTTGTGGCCGATGACCTTCGGGCTTGCCTGTTGCGCAGTGGAAATGATCCACGCCTATATGCCGCGCTATGATCTCGACCGGTTCGGGATCATTCCACGGGCGAGCCCGCGGCAAAGCGACGTGATGATCGTCGCCGGGACGCTCACCAACAAGATGGCGCCGGCGCTGCGCAAAGTTTACGACCAGATGCCGGAGCCGCGCTGGGTGATCAGCATGGGAAGCTGCGCCAATGGCGGCGGCTATTATCATTATTCCTATTCGGTGGTGCGCGGCTGCGACCGGGTGGTGCCGGTCGATGTCTATGTGCCGGGTTGCCCGCCGACGGCCGAAGCGCTGGTGTACGGCATCATGCAGTTGCAGAAGAAGATCCGGCGCACCGGCACGATCCTCAGGGGCTGAGACGGCATGAGCCAGCAAGCGGATCGGATTGCCGCACTGCAGAGAGAGCTCGCGGCCCTTTCCGGCATCAGGGCGAGTGCGATCGAGAAGGGCGAGCTGGTCGCGCATGCCGAGCGCGACGGACTGGTGGCGCTGATGACGGCGCTGCGTGACGATCCGCGCTTTCTTTTTTCTCAGATGATGGATATCTGCGGCGTCGACTGGCCGGAGCGGGGCGAGCGTTTCGATGTCGTCTACAATCTGCTTTCGGTGGCGCTGAACCAGCGGCTCAGGGTGATCGTGACCACCGACGAGGCAACGCCGGTGCCTTCCGTCCACGGTGTGTGGCCGGCAGCGACCTGGTGGGAGCGCGAAGCCTGGGATCTTTTCGGGATCGTTTTCTCCGGCCAGCCCGATCTGCGCCGCATCCTCACCGATTACGGGTTCGAAGGACACCCGATGCGCAAGGACTTTCCCCTCACCGGCCATGTCGAGGTGCGCTACGACGAGGATCGCAAATCGGTGGTCTATGAGCCGGTGAAGCTGGTGCAGGATTTCCGCAATTTCGATTTCATCTCTCCCTGGGAGGGGATCACCACGCTGCCGGGCGACGAAAAGGTGCACGAGGAGCGGGAGGAATGAGCGAGGCCGCGCCACCGCAGACGCGCCCCGGCGCACGTACCGGGGCACGTACCGTGGAGATCGACCATCACGCGATCAATTTCGGGCCGCAGCATCCCGCAGCCCATGGCGTGCTGCGACTGATCCTCGAGATGGATGGCGAGGTCGTCGAGCGGGCCGACCCGCATATCGGGCTTCTGCATCGCGGCACCGAGAAGCTGATCGAGCACAAGACCTATATTCAGGCGGTCCCTTATTTCGACCGGCTCGATTACGTCTCGCCGATGTGCCAGGAGCACGCCTTCGCGCTGGCGACCGAGAAGCTTCTCGGAGTGGACGTGCCGGAACGGGGCAAGTGGATTCGCACGCTCTTCGCCGAGATCACGCGCGTGCTCAATCACCTGCTCAACGTCACCACCTATGCGCTCGATGTCGGGGCGATCACGCCGAGCCTCTGGGGCTTCGAGGAGCGTGAGAAGCTGCTCGAGTTTCACGAGGCGGCGTCGGGGGCCAGGCTGCATGCGAATTATTTCCGTCCGGGCGGAGTTTCCCGTGACCTGCCGGCTGGTCTCACCGAGAAGATCGCTTCATGGGCCGAGACCTTTCCGACATTCATCGATGAGCTCGAGGAGCTGCTGACCACCAACCGCATCTGGATGCAGCGGACGGTGGATATCGGCGTGATCAGCGCCGAGGATGCTCTTGCCTGGGGATTCTCCGGCCCATGCCTGCGCGCGAGCGGCGTGCCGTGGGATTTGCGCCGTGCCCAGCCCTACGATATGTACGACCAGGTCGATTTCGCGGTGGCGGTCGGGCGCAACGGCGATTGCTATGACCGCTATCTCGTGCGTATCGGCGAGATGCGCGAGAGCGTGAAAATCATCAGGCAGTGCCTCGCGAAGATGCGGCCCGGACCGGTCAAGGTGCAGGACCGCAAATTCACGCCGCCGACGCGGGCGGAGATGAAGCGCTCGATGGAAGCGTTGATTCATCATTTCAAGCTCTATACCGAAGGCTTCCATGTCCCTGCCGGCGCGACCTATACGGTGGTGGAAGCGCCGAAGGGAGAGTTCGGCGTCTATCTGGTGGCGGACGGAACCAACCGGCCCTATCGCTGCAAGATCCGCGCGACCGGCTTTTCGTTTCTGCAGGCGCTCGAGGCGCTCGCCCGGCGGCACATGCTGGCCGATACGGTGGCGATCATCGGTTCGCTGGACATCGTTTTTGGCGAAATCGACAGGTGATGATGGCAGACCGCCCCGCAAGCGACGCCGCCCAGCCGGAGCATTTCGCGTTCGACGCCGAGAGCGAGGCGGCGATCGCGAAGATCCTTGCGAAATATCCGCCCGGCCGGCAGGCAAGCGCAGTGCTGCCGTTGCTCGATCTCGCGCAGCGGCAGATGTCGCGCGCAACGGGCTCGGCCTGGGTGCCGATCGCGGCGATGGATGTCGTTGCCGAGCGGCTCGAGATGGCGCCGATCCGGGTCTATGAGGTCGCCACCTTCTATCTGATGTTCAACAAGCGGCCGGTCGGGAAATTCCACCTTCAGCTCTGCACGACCACACCTTGCTGGCTGCGCGGCTCGGATGAGGTGGTTGCCGCCTGCCGCAGGCTCACCGGGATCCAGGGCTGGGGCGAGACGAGCGAGGACGGGATGTTCAGCATGACCGAGGTCGAGTGCCTCGGTGCCTGCGTCAATGCGCCGATCCTGCAGGTGAACGACGATTTCTACGAGGATATGGACGTCGCCTCGACCGAGCGGCTTCTGCAAGCGCTGCGGCGCGGAGAGGTGCCGCCGCCGGGATCGATGGCCGGGCGCCAGGGTTCGGCGCCGGCAGGCGGCCTGACCACGCTGATCGGTGCGTCCGCCGCCCCGTCTAGCGCTCCGTCCACCACGACGTCCAATGCTACGTCCTCGGGCGCTCCCGGAGAGTGAGGCCATGCTGAGCGACAGGGACCGGATTTTCACCAATCTCTACGGTCTGCATGACTGGGGCCTCAAGGGCGCGCGGGCACGCGGGGATTGGGACGGGACCGCCGCGATTCTCGCCCGCGGACGCGATGCGCTGATCGAGGAAGTGAAGGCTTCGGGCCTGCGCGGCCGCGGGGGGGCGGGGTTCCCGACCGGGGTCAAATGGTCGTTCATGCCGAAACAGTCCGACGGAAGGCCGAGCTATCTCGTGGTGAATGCCGACGAGAGCGAGCCCGGCACCTGCAAGGACCGCGACATCATCCGCAATGATCCGCACAAGCTCCTGGAAGGCTCCCTGATCGCCGGCTTCGCGATGGGCGCGGTCGCGGCCTACATCTATATCCGCGGCGAATTCTACAACGAGGCGATGCGGCTCGAGGCGGCGGTGGCGGAATGCTACGAGGCCGGGCTGCTCGGCCGCAATGCCGCCGGATCCGGCTATGATTTCGATATCTTCGTCCATCGCGGCGCCGGCGCCTATATCTGCGGCGAGGAGACGGGGTTGCTCGAAAGCCTCGAGGGCAAGAAGGGCATGCCGCGGCTCAAGCCCCCTTTCCCGGCCGCAGTCGGGCTCTATGGCTGCCCGACCACCGTGAACAATGTCGAGACGATTGCTTCAGTGCCGGAGATCATTCACCGCGGGGGCGCGTGGTTCTCGGCTTTGGGGCGGCCGCGCAATTCCGGCACGAAGGTCTTCTGCATCTCCGGCCATGTCGAGCAGCCCTGCAATGTCGAAGAGGAGATGGGCATTCCGCTGCGCGAGTTGATCGAGCGGCATGCGGGCGGCGTGCGCGGTGGCTGGGACAATCTCCTTGCCGTCATTCCGGGCGGATCGAGCGTGCCGGTTCTGCCCAAATCCGTGTGCGACACGGTGCTGATGGATTTCGACAGTCTCCGCGATGTGCAATCGGGGCTCGGCACGGCGGCGGTGATCGTGATGGACCGTTCGACCGATATCATCAAGGCGATCGCGCGGCTCTCCAAATTCTACAAGCACGAAAGCTGCGGCCAATGCACGCCCTGCCGGGAGGGTACCGGCTGGCTGATGCGGGTGATGGACCGGCTGGTCGAGGGGCGCGCCGAGAGCGGGGAGATCGATACGCTTGATACGGTGACGCGGCAGATCGAAGGCCACACGATCTGCGCGCTCGGCGATGCGGCGGCCTGGCCGGTGCAGGGGCTGATCCGGCATTTCCGCCCGGTGATCGAGGAACGGATCACCGCGTTCAAGCGGCAGGGCTTGCCGATGGCAGCGGAGTAGCGGCGATGCCGAAGCTCACGGTCGACGGGATCGAGATCGAGGTGCCGGCCGGCTCCTCGGTGCTGCAGGCGGCGGAGCTTGCGGGCAAGGAGATCCCCCGCTTCTGCTATCACGAAAAGCTTTCGGTCGCCGGCAATTGCCGGATGTGCCTGGTCGAGGTGGAGAAGGTGCCGAAGCCGGTGGCTTCCTGCGCCTGGCCGGCGGCGGACGGCATGGTGGTGAAGACGGATAGCCCCATGGTCCGCAACGGCCGCCGCGGGGTGATGGAATTCCTGCTGATCAACCATCCGCTCGATTGCCCGATCTGCGATCAGGGCGGGGAGTGCGATCTGCAGGACCAGGCCATGGGCTATGGCTGGGACCATTCCCGCTATCGCGAGCCGAAACGGGCGGTGACCGACAAGGAACTCGGGCCGCTGGTGAAGACGGTGATGACGCGCTGCATCCACTGCACGCGCTGCATCCGCTTCATCACCGAGGTGGCGGGCGTGCCCGAGCTTGGCGCGACCAGCCGCGGCGAGGAGATGGAGGTTGGCACCTATGTCGAGCGGGCGCTC
>JASHVY010000319.1 GCA_030044345.1 Acetobacteraceae bacterium
AACGACAGCGAATCGATCTCTCCTCTTCGTCCCCCAGGATGTTTGACGTGATGTTTGGCGGGATGTCCGGCGTGATGCCTGGCGTGACATCGGACCGCGGATCGGTCGGGCAAATCGATGCATTTCCGCATCGGAATACCTATTACTAAAGTTCTTGCTAAACTATCACCATCATGATAGTTAGGCATATGCTTAACCAATCGCCCGACCTGGACCGGCTGTTTCATGCCCTGTCCGATCCCGCGCGCCGTGCCATGGTCGAGCGGCTGAGCCAGGGGCCCGTCTCGGTCAGCGATCTCGCCCGCCCGCTTCCCATGTCCCTGCCGGCGGCCATGCAGCACCTCCAGGTGCTGGAAAGCGCCGGCCTCGTCCACTCGGAGAAGATCGGGCGGGTGCGCACCTGCGCCATGGAACCGGCTGCGCTCAGCCAGGCCGAACGATGGATCAGCGCCCGCCGGATGGAGTGGGAGCGAAGGCTCGATCAATTGGGCGAATATCTGAAAGTCCTGCAAAGAGAGGAAGGGAACGATGGAGCGGACATCTGAAATCGACTCCGGAACAAGTCTGCCCGAGATCAAATTGTCGCGTTTCTTTCCGGTTCCTCGCGCCCTGGTGTTCAAGGCCTGGAGCACGACCGAACATGTCAGGCGCTGGTTCTGCCCGGAGACCTATACGATCCCGGAGGCCGAAGTGGCATTGCACATCGGCGGCCCGTTCGACATCTGCATGCGCAGCCCCGAAGGGGTCGATCATTGGATCCGTGGCCGCTTTACCGACATCGTGCCCCTCGAACGGCTGGTGATCGAAATGGAGGTCACGGATGCGGCCGCGCACGCGCTCTTCGGCGCCCATACATTCGTGACTTTTGCCGTCGAAGCGGGCGGAACGCGGATGGAGGTGGTGCAGACTTACAAGCTGCACGATCCCGCCCACCTTTGGATGCTCCGAGGGGCATCTTCCGGCTGGGATCAGACTTTGAATCATCTGGCCGAGGAGCTTGCCCGCATGCAAGCCAGCGCCGAGCCGGTCATGCGCTCCGTGGTTCACGACACCTTTCACCTGGAACGAATCTATGAAGCCCCACCCGCGCGGATCTGGAAAGCCTTCACCGACGAAACGGCCAAGGCGCGGTGGTTCAGCGGCCCATCCGAGCAATGGGAGCTGCTGGAGCGTCGGATGGATGTGCGCGCGGGCGGACGGGAGCGGCTGAAGGGAAGATGGAAGAGTGGCATGGTCTCCACTTTCGATGCTATCTACCACGATGTCATTCCGAATGAGCGGCTCGTCTACAGCTACGAAATGCATGTGGACGAGAAGAAAATCTCGGTCTCCCTGGCAACGGTGGAGCTCAGGAAGGAGGGCGCGAAGACGAAGCTCATGCTCACCGAGCAGGGCGCCTTTCTCGATGGCTACGACGATGCCGGCTCACGCGAGCACGGCACCGGGTTCCTGCTTGAGAGGCTCGGCGCTTCGTTGCAGGACTGATGCAATCACGCCACGCTGATCGAGAAGGTATTATGAACCTTCTGCCAAGCCCCATACGATAAACAAAAAGCGGTAAGCAAAGAAGAAAGGTTGTTCTTTCTTGAAAGAAAGAACCAAAGAACTTTTGTCCTTTCATTCGGAGTCCCCGGCTGGCGCCTAGATCAATATGACTTCTGGCGGATAAGCGAAGCGATCCGCCAAAGTCATGAAATTGATCGAGAAAGCAAATCCAAAGCGTGATGATCAAAAATCATCACGCTCTGGCCCGGGAAACGGAGAAAAGTCTTTTTGCTTCTTTTTCTTCAGAAAAAGAAGTCTCCTTCTTTCTGAGACTTCATCGAAGCGCATAACACTCTAGACACTTTCTAGTCGTTCATCGGGTAGGAGGCCATCAGCCGCTTCTGCTGCCGCCAGAGGCGGAGCGTCTCGCGGACGCCGAGCGGGCGATGCCCGCGCGCCCGGTTGGCCCGGCCGATCACGAAAGCGGCGTGATAGTGGAAGAACTGGGCGGCATAGGCATCGACGAGGCGCGTGCTCGGGTCCCAGATATGCGTCGCCTCGGAGCCCGCGCCGTTGATCTCGATGATGCGGAAGCTCCGCCCGCGGCGAAGCTCGGCGAGCGAGGCGAAGCGCACATCGATGCGGCCGAAATGAAATTCCGGAATCGCCCGGGCGATGGAATCGACCACCTGCGTCAGGGCGGCGGTGATCTCGCCCGTGCCGTTGCGGAAGGTCGAGCCCTTGCAGTGGTTGCCGACGAAGACCAGACGCACGGCCTCACCCGTCGCCGGCACTTCGGTGAGCCTTCCCTTGAGCCGCGTGAGATAGAGGTGCGGCACCAGTCCGGCACGCGGGTCTTTCAGGATCAGTTCCTTGAGCGTCGAGCGGCCGTCACCGATGACCATCGGCGCCGATTTGAGCGTGAGCGAGGTGATCCGTCCGGCACCCTCGCCGGGCAGGCGGACATAGAAAATGCCCGCCTCGCCCTCATAGGGCACGAATTGCTGGAAAATCACCTTCACGCCGCGCGGATAGTCGGCAAGGAAGCGCGCAAGTCCGGCACGGTCCTCGATCATGCGCACGCCGGTGCCGTTGCAGCCGATATCGGGCTTGCCGACGAGAGGGTAGGAGAGCCTGGCCCGAGCCAGCGCCGCCTCGGCTTTCGGCAGGTCGCGCGCAGGCTCGGCATCGGTGATCAGGGCCGTGTACGGGGCGATCCAGTCCCGCGCCTCGCCCGCCACCTGGTCAAGGATCGAGGTTTTCGATTCTCCGCAAAGCCCGCCTGCTTCGATGCGCGGATTGGCGGCGGTGGGCAGAAGCGGAGAGCCGTAGCGCACACCCAGTGCCAGCCATTGCAGAACAACCGGGGCGTAGAAGAGCCAGCCGGGCCAGAACTCGAAGAATGAGAGCGGTTGGGAAGGGTGAACCCGGAGCCACCAGAAGGCTTTCGGCCGGGCGGCATCGCGCAAAGCGGCGTCCATCGCTCAGCGTCCCGCCTTGCCTGGCGAAGCGCGCCATGCGCGACAGTCCCCTTCCCCCATGATCCGAGTCTCCTGACGTGAACGGGCGGACAGACTCGTACGCAGATGCGACGCCATCCCGTCCGAATGGGACGGCCTGCGCCAAGCCAGTACGACGGATGCATAGAGACATGGTCTTTCGTGCCGTGGCAACCGGGCATTTGGTAAGAATTTGTTCCCCATGACCTTTGGGTGACCCTTTTGCTGCCTCTCTGGGCCGCCTCTCTGGTCAGCAAGGGCTGCCTTCGGCAGGATCGGAAGGAGAGGCAAGGCCTTGCCAGAGTGAAGGAAGCAGAGACGGCGCGCCGCGCCGCGAGCATCGTCATCTTCGCGGCCACCTACGCGGTGATCGCGCTCGGCCGCCTGCCGGGCTTCCGGCTCGACCGCGCCGGGGCGGCCTTCCTCGGCGCCGCCCTGATGGTCGCGGCGGGCGCGCTCACCCTGCCGGACGCCTACCGGGCGATCGACATGAACACGATCACCCTCCTGCTCGGGATGATGATCGTGCTCGCCAATCTGCGCCTCTCGGGCTTCTTCCGCCTGCTCACGGCCTGGGCCGCGGCGCGGGCGCATCATCCGCTTCTGCTGCTCGCCGCTGTCGTGCTGCTTTCCGGCGCGCTCTCGGCCTGCCTGGTCAATGACGCCGTCTGCCTTGCCTTCACCCCTCTGGTGCTCGATCTCGTGCTGAGCCTCAGGCGCAACCCGGTGCCTTATCTGCTCGCGGTCGCGATGGCGGCGAATATCGGCGGCGTGGCGACGATCACCGGCAACCCGCAGAACATGATCATCGGCAGCCTCTCGGGCATCTCCTATGGGCGGTTCGCGGCCTCGCTCGCGCCCGTCGCGGCCGTCGGCCTGGTGCTCACCTTCGCCCTCATCGCGCTCGTCTGGCGGAAGGAGTTCTTGAGCCGCGGCCGGCTTGCGGCGAGCCTTCCCCCGGCGCGGCCGAACGCCATGGTGATGGGCAAGGCGCTCATCGTCACGCTCGGGCTGATGGCGGCTCTCTTTGCCGGCGTGGCGCCGGCCAAGGCTGCCGCGCTCGCCGGCGCCGTCCTGCTGCTCTCGCGGCGGGTCAAGATCGAGAAGATCTATGCCGAGATCGACTGGACGCTGCTTCTGATGTTCGCCGGGCTCTTCGTCGTCGTCGCCGGCTTCGAGCGGATGGTGCTCACGCCCACCGTGCTCGCGGCGATCGGCGGGCTCCATCTCGCGAATGTGCCCGTGCTGAGCCTGATCACGGCGGTGCTCTCGAATATCGTGAGCAACGTGCCGGCGGTGCTGGTGCTGCGCCCGTTCGTGGCTCACCTGCCCGATCCCGCTCATGCCTGGCTGGTCGTGGCCATGGCCTCGACGCTCGCCGGAAATTTCACCATTCTTGGCTCGGTCGCCAACCTGATCGTGGTCAGCCGGGCGCGGGCGCGGCGGGTCGAGATCGGGTTCGGCACCTACTTTCTCGTGGGCGGGCCGCTCACGGTGCTGACGATCGTGGCGGGCGTGCTGCTGCTCTGACGTGTCGGTCTGATGGGGGCGGGGGAACGAAGGGATGGACTTTTCCTATACGGAAAAGGTGCAGGCGCTTCGCGCCCGGCTCACCGCCTTCATGGACGAGGAGATCTACCCGAACGAGCCCGTTTACGAGGCCGAGCGCGCGGAGGCGGCGGATCGCTGGCAGCCCGTGCCGGTGATCGAGCGGCTGAAGGTGAGCGCGCGCGCGGCGGGACTGTGGAACCTCTTCTCGCCCAATCCGATGCACGGGAAGGGGCTTGCCAACCACGAATATGCCCCGCTCGCCGAGATCATGGGCCATGTGCCCTGGGCCTCGGAGGTCTTCAACTGCTCCGCCCCGGATACCGGCAATATGGAGATCCTGGATCGTTTCGGGACCGGAGCGCAGAAGGAGCGATGGCTGGCCCCCCTCCTCGGAGGCGAGATCCGTTCCTGCTTCGCGATGACCGAGCCCGATATCGCCTCCTCGGACGCGACGAACATCCGTGCCCGGATCGTCCGCGACGGCTCCTCCTGCGTGGTGGACGGGCGGAAATGGTGGACCTCGGGCGCGGGCGATCCGCGCTGCCGGCTGATCATCCTGATGGGCAAAACCGCGCCCGACGAGCCGGACAAATATCGCCAGCAATCGATGATCCTGATCCCGCGCGATGCGCAAGGCGTCACGGTCAGGCGCATGCTGCCGGTGCTCGGCGCCGATGACGCGCCGCACGGCCATGCCGAGATTCTTTTCGAGGGCGTGCGCGTTCCGGCGGAGAATATTCTGGGTGCCGAAGGCATGGGGTTCGAGATCGCCCAGGCCCGGCTCGGGCCGGGCCGCATCCATCATTGCATGCGCGTGATCGGGCTCGCCGAACGGGCGCTCGCGCTGATGTGCCGGCGTGCGAGGGAACGCGCGCCCTTCGGCCGGCCGCTCGCCGAGCAGGGGGTGACGATCGAACGTGTCGGCGAGGCGCGGATCTTGATCGATCAGGCGCGCCTTCTCGTGCTGAACGCCGCCTGGAAGATGGATGTCGCGGGCGCCAAGGCGGCGCGGCGGGAGATTGCGATGATCAAGGTCGCGGCGCCGAACATGGCTTGCCGGGTGATCGACTGGGCGATCCAGATGTTCGGTGGCGCCGGCATGGCCGACGATTTCGGCCTGCCCGAGATGTGGCGGGTTGCGCGATCCCTGCGCATCCTCGACGGCCCGGACGAGGTGCATCGCCACCAGATCGGCCGGATGGAGCTCAGGAGCGGAGGCCGCGCATGACCGAGTCCGCCGAAGGACCGCTGCCGATCGAGGATTATGCGCTGATCGGCGATTGCCGCACGGCCGCGCTGGTCGGCCGCAATGGCTCGATCGACTGGCTCTGCCTGCCGCGCTTCGATTCCGATGCCTGTTTCGCGGCCCTGCTCGGCAATGAGTCGCACGGGCGCTTCAAGATCGCGCCGGCCGATCCCAATCCGGTTGTGCGGCGCGCCTATCGCGACGACACGCTGGTGCTCGAGACCGAGTTCGAGACCCGGTCCGGCACGGTCGCGGTGATCGATTTCCTGGCCTGGGGCGCGACGCAGCCGACCCTCGTTCGCCTCGTCGAAGGGCGGCGCGGGCACGTGGCGATGCAGCTCGACCTCGTCATCCGCTTCGACTACGGCCGCACCGTCCCATGGGTGACACAGCTTGAGGACGGCAGCGGCATCAGCGCGATCGGCGGGCCGCATCGCCTCGTGCTGCGCACGCCGGTCGGGCTGCGCGGGGAACATATGGCGACGCGGGCGTCATTCACCGTGGGCCA
>JASHVY010000320.1 GCA_030044345.1 Acetobacteraceae bacterium
CGGGCACGCTGATGGTGGAACCCACCGAAAGCGAATCCAAATCCGAGCTCGACCGGTTCTGCACGGCAATGATCGCGATCCGTGAGGAGATCGCGGCGATCGCTGCGGGCCGGCTCGATCGGCACGACAATCCGCTCAAGAATGCGCCGCACACAGCCGCCGAACTGCTTTCCGCCAACTGGCAGCACGCTTATTCACGGGAGCAGGCAGCCTATCCGCTGCCCTTCGTCGCCGCCTCAAAATACTGGCCACCGGTGAAGCGGGTGGACAATGTCTATGGGGACCGGCATCTCTTCTGCACTTGCGCTCCGCTCGAGGCGTACGCGGAGGCGGCGGAGTAGCCAGTCCACGGGCTTGTCCCTTTCAGGACGAGATTACAGAGGTTAGAAAGTGTTATGCACTTTGATGAAGTATCAGAAAGAAGGAGACTTCTTTTTCTGAAGAAAAAGAAGCAAAAAGACTTTTCTCCGTTTTCCGGACCAGAGCGTGATGATTTTTGATCATCACGCTCTGTTTTTTCTTTCTCGATCAATTTCATGGCTTTGGTGGATCACGGAGTGATCCACCAAAGCCATATTGATCTGGGCACCGGCCGGGGACTCCGAACAAAAGGACAAAAGTTCTTTGGTTCTTTCTTTCAAGAAAGAACAACCTCTCTTCTTCGCTGACTACATTTTTTACCGCAATTTTGTTTATCGCATGGGGCTTGGTAGAAGGTTCATAACACCCTCTAGGGGTAAAGCCCCTACCTTACATTTTCAGTATCGACAAAGCCGAAGTGAGGAAAAATGGATCTCGAGCTTGCGAATCGCACGGCATTGGTCACCGGGGCGAGCATGGGAATTGGCCGCGCCATTGCGCGCGGGCTCGCTCGCGAAGGCGTGCGGCTCGCGATTGTCGCGCGGCGTGGGGAGCTTTTGGAGAAACTCGCCGAAGAGATCGTCGCCGCAGGCGGCATCCGCCCGGTGCTGATCATTCAGGATATCATGGCGCCGGAAGCGGGACGAAGCATCGCCGAGGCGGCCTTGGCCGGGCTCGGAAAGGTGGAAATTCTCGTCAACTGCGCGGGCGGCAGCCGGCCCCTGCCGATCGACGCGCCGGAGGAAGCGTGGGAAGAGGCGCTCACGCTCAACTTCACCCGCCAGCGTCAGCTCACGCACGCGCTCCTGCCGCAGATGATCGCGGCGAAATGGGGCCGGATCATCAATATCACCGGCAAGTCCGAGCCGGACCGGCTGAACGCCGCCTTCGCGGCGAAGGCGGCGATGCATGCCTGGGCAAAAGGGCTTTCGCGCGAGGTCGGGAAATTCGGCATCACCGTGAACTCGATCCCGCCCGGGCGGATCATGAGCGAGCAGATTCTGCGCAATTACCCCGAGGAGGATCGTGCACGCTTTTCCGCCGCCGAGATTCCGCTTGGCCGTTATGGCGAGCCGGACGAGCTGGCAGTGCTTGCGGTCTTTCTTGCCTCGCCCCGCGCGGGCTATATCACCGGAACGGTCATTCCGGTGGACGGCGGGCTGCGGCGCTATTCGTTCTGACCCCGTTTCGTGGGCGCTGCCTCCGCCCTGCCGAAGCAGAATGGGCCGAAGCAGAATGGAGGAAGCCCGTGCGATTCATCCTTGGACTTGCCCTGGCTCTTTGCCTGGGGCTCGCGGCAACGCCGTCCCGCGCCGCGGATCCACTGCTTTCGGAATCGATTGCGCTGACCGGGCCGGTTCTTTGGCTGGTCTCCGGCGCGCCCGGAATGGTGCTGGTGGTCGTGCGCGGCCACGACAATGTGATCGAGGGCTATGGCGAGACGGAAAAGGGCAACAAGATCGAGCCGACGGCGAAAAGTCTCTTTCGCTTGGGCTCCATCAGCAAGGTCTTCACGACCGAGGTTCTTGCCTCGCTCGTCGTTGACGACACCGTGCGCCTGACCGATCCGTTACAGCAATATGCCGGTGGCGTTATGGTTCCGCGGGTGAGCGGCGCGCCGCCGATCACCTTGCTTGATCTCGCCACTCACACCGCGGGGCTGCCGCGGGAGATGGGCTTTGCGCCGGAGAAGCCGCCTTTCACCTGGCCGACCCGGGCCGATCGCTGGGCCTGGCTCAGTCACGAAAAGCTCGGCTGGGCGCCCGGATCGGTCGCCGCCTATTCGAATATCGGCTTCGACCTGCTTGCCGATGCGCTCGCCACCGCCGACGGCCAGCCCTATGCCGCGCTGCTCAGCGCGCGGGTGACCGGCCCGCTCGGCATGAAGGACACGACACTCGATCCGACATTGGATGAGTGCCAGCTTCTGATGATCGGCAGCGGCATCGGCGGTCCCGGCCCCTGTGTCGATACCGAAGCGACTGGCGGCAGCGGCGGGCTCTACAGCACCGGGGCGGATATGGCGATCTGGCTCCGCCACAATCTCGATACCACCAATCCCGTATTGCTGCTGAGCCATGCGATCTATCGTCCCCGCCAATCCCTCTCCGCGGCGATCGGCTTTGATGAAGCGGGACCGATGGCCGGCCTCGGTCTCGGCTGGGTCATGCTCGCCGCGCACGGGCATCAGCCCATGCTGCTCGAGAAGAGCGGGGGCGGCGGCGGTTTCATGACCTATATCGCCTTTGCCCCGGGCCGCGATGTCGGTGCCTTCGTGGTGATGAACCGCGTCGATTTTGGGGCGTTCGAGGCCCTTACGAAAGGGATCAATGATCTCATTGCCAATCTCGTGACGCGTTGACCACATTGACAAGGATCAAGGCGAAGGCATCGGATCGGGGCGCATGGAGGTGATTGCCCGCTCCGGCCTCTGTGCAGTACGGGCGCGGCGAACGGAAGCAGCAATAAAGCAGCGACGGTGTCTGATGACATTGCCACCCAACCTCTCCGGCCCTGCCCAGGGCCCGCGCCGCTGGGGCCGGGCGCAGGACCGTACCGTCACCGATCCATACAAGCGGTCCGGAAAGCTTCATGAGCCGACGGTCTGCCCCCAATGCGGCGCCGTCTATCATGAAGGGCGCTGGCAGTGGTCCGCACGACCGGCCGGCGCGCAAGAAGAGCTTTGCCAGGCCTGCCATCGGATCAACGACGATTACCCGGCCGGCATCGTCACGATCACCGGCGACTTCATCGTCCCGCACAAGGACGAGATTCTTCCTATCGTCCGCCGGCAGGAGGAGATCGAGAAGGCGGAGCATCCGCTCAATCGCATCATCGGCATCAGTGACGAGCCCGGCCGGATCGTCGTTACGACCACCGATATTCACCTGCCGCGGCGGATCGTCGAGGCGCTGAAAAACGCCTTCGACGGCGAGATTTCGTTTCACTACGATGAGCACGGCTATTTCCTGCGCGCGGAGTGGCAACGAGAGGCGTGATTTGAAATTCTTGGCTTCGATAATGAAAGCGTGGCGCGGCCCGCTTGTTCGTTCCGTTCGCGATCCCGCACCGGCACGCCGAGAGACTTGAGGCGGGGTTTCTATGACTGGGGGCAGATGCTATAGCCGCCTCAATCCTTTCGCTCCGGTCCTTTCGCCCCGACCTCACCGCGTTTCCCATCACAATGACCGACGATCCGCCCCCGCACCCGGCCCTGCTTCCCGCCGGCCTTTGCGATCTGCTGCCGCCCGAGGCGGAGTGGGAAGCGCGCGCGGTCGGCCTTGTCATGGATGTGTTCGCCGCCCACGGCTATCAGCGCGTCAAGCCGCCGCTGCTCGAATTTGCGGACAGTCTGCTCGCCGGTTCCGGCGCCGCCGTCGCCGATCAGACCTTTCGCCTCGTCGATCCGGAAAGCCAGCGGATGCTCGGCCTCCGCGCCGACATCACCCCGCAAGTTGCACGCATCGCGGCGACCCGGCTCGCCGGCGCGCCACGGCCGCTTCGGCTCTCCTATGCCGGCCAGTGCCTCCGGGTGCGCGGCGGGCAGATCGCGCCGGACCGGCAGATCGGCCAGGCCGGGATCGAGCTGATCGGCAGCATGAGCCCCGTCGCGGATGCCGAGATCGTCGTGGTCGGGGCCGAGGCGCTGGCCCGGCTCGGCATCGCGCGCGCGAGCTACGACCTGACGCTCCCGCCGCTCGCTCCGGCGCTGATCGAGGCCGCCGGCATCACCGGCGCGGAACGCCAGGCGCTCGCCCATGCGCTGGATCGCAAGGACACGGCTGCCGTCGCTCGGCACGGCGGGGCTCTCGCAGGGATCCTGACCGAGCTTCTGCTCGCAGCCGGGCCGGCGGATGGAGCGCTCGCCGCCCTCGCCGCCATCCACCTGCCGCCACCGGCCCTAGCGCTCGCGGAGCAGCTTCGGGAAACGGTCGCGGCCATCCGGGCGCTGGCGCCGGACCTCAGGCTCACCGTCGATCCGATCGAGTTTCGCGGCTTCCGCTACCATACCGGCGTCTGCGTCACCGTCTATTCGCCCGGCCGCGCGGAAGAGCTCGGCCGCGGTGGCCGCTATCTCACCGCCGAGCAGGAGCCGGCGACCGGCCTCACCCTCTTTTCGGACGCGCTTTTGCGCACGGCACCGCTTCCGGCGCCGGCGCCCCGCGTCTTTCTCCCGGCGGGCGCGGACCAGGCAGCGGCAACCCGCCTGCGCGCCGAGGGCTTTGCAACATTGGCGGCCCTCGGTGAAACCGAGGCAGCCGCGCCGCGCCTCGTCCAGGCGCTGCCAGACCGGCTCGGCATAGGGGAGAATCCGG
>JASHVY010000321.1 GCA_030044345.1 Acetobacteraceae bacterium
TCCGCCCCCCCGGAGCTGCCTGCTCCCCATGCCGGCGCCTTTCCTTTCCATTCCTTTCTATGGGGGGACGGCGCGACTCTTGCCGGATGGCCGCCTCACGGGCAGGATGGCGCTTCGCCGGGGATCGCTCCCGGGCGACGCGGTTCGCCGCCTCGGGCGGCACCGTCTTCGTCACCATCGCGCAGGAACCCATATCACCGACATGCACACCGCCCTTTCATTGAGCGGCATTCGCTTATCCGCGCGAGCGGCATCATGAGTCCCATGCAACCCATCCGCGGCACGCGCGACCTGATCGGGGACGATCTCCGCCGACACCGCCACGTCATCGAGACGGCACGCCGTATTGCCGAGACCGCCGGATTCGAGGAGTGGGCAACGCCGGTCTTCGAGGATACGCGCGTCTTCGCCCGCACGCTCGGCGAAACCTCCGATGTCGTGACGAAGGAGATGTACACTTTCACCGATCGCTCCGGCGAGAGCCTGACGCTGCGCCCGGAGGCGACCGCCGGCATCTGCCGCGCCCTCGTCTCCAACGGGCTCACCCAGTCCCTGCCGCAGAAAATCTTCTATGCCGGCCCGATGTTCCGCTATGAGCGGCCGCAGAAGGGCCGCTATCGCCAGTTCCACCAGATCGATATCGAGCTGATCGGCCCCGCCCATCCGTTGGCCGACGCCGAAGTGATCGCCTGCGGCTTCGCGATCCTCGAAGCCCTCGGCGTTGCCGGCGAAACGACGCTCGAGATCAATACGCTTGGCGATGCCGAGAGCCGGGGCGCCTATCGTGCGGCCCTCGTTGCCTATTTCACCGCGCACGAAGCGGCGCTCTCGGTGGAGAGCCGGGCGCGGCTCGCGCGCAATCCGCTGCGCATCCTCGATTCCAAGGAGCCGGCCGATCGGGAGATCGTGGCCGGGGCGCCGGTGATCGGGCCCTATCTCACCGCGGCAGCGGCTTCGTTTTACGAGGGCGTGAAAGAAGGGCTCGCCCGCTTCGGTGTGCCCTTTCGCGAGAATCCGCGGATCGTCCGCGGGCTCGACTATTACGGCCACACCGCCTTCGAGTTCGTCACCACCCATCTCGGCGCGCAGGGCACGGTGATGGGCGGCGGGCGCTATGAAGGGCTGGTCGCGGAGATGGGCGGGCCGCCGATCCCGGCCGTGGGCTGGGCGGCGGGGATCGAGCGGCTGGCGATGCTGCTCGCGGGCGCGCCGGAAAGCCCGCCGCCGGTGGCCGTAATCCCGGTCTCCACGGCGGTGGAAGCGGCGGCGATCGATATTCTTCGCCGCCTGCGTGCGGCGGGCATCCGCGCCGAGATGGAATACCACGGCAATCTGCGGCGGCGCATGGAGCGGGCCAATCGCATCGGGGCGCGGGCGGCCGTGATCATCGGCGAGGATGAGCTCGCGCGCGCGGCCGTGCAGCTCAAAGACCTTGCCAGCGGCACCCAGGACGAGGTGCCGGTGATGGAGCTTGTCGGCCGTCTCTCATGAGCTTCTCCGCCCGGCTCGACCGCATCCTGGCCCGTAGCGCCATGCTGAAGGCCGAGCTCGCCGCCGGCCATGTCGGGGAGAGCTCGGTGCGCGCGGCGCGCGAGCTTGCCGAGCTCGATCCGGTGATCGCGCGGATCGAAGCGCTGCGGGACGCCGAGCGCGCGCGCGCCGAAGCCGAGGGGCTGCGCACAGACCCCGAGCTTGCGGAGCTCGCCGAGGGCGAGCTTGCTGCGCTGCGCGAGCGGATTCCGCTTCTCGAGCGCGAGCTTCGCCTTGCTTTGCTGCCGCGGGACGCGGCGGACGAACGAAGCGCCATTCTCGAGATCAGGCCGGCCGCAGGGGGCGAGGAAGCGGCGCTCTTCGCCGCGGTGCTGTTCGCGATGTATCGCCGCTATGCGGAGTCGCGGCATTGGCGCTTCGAAGTCTTGAGCGCGATTCCGAGCGATCTCGATGGGCTTCGCGAAGGGATCGCCGAGATCACCGGGCGGGACGTATTCGCGCGCCTCAAGTTCGAATCGGGCGTGCACCGCGTGCAGCGCGTGCCGGAGACGGAGAGCCAGGGGCGCATTCACACCTCGACCGTGACGGTGGCGGTGCTGCCGGAGGCGGAGGAGGTCGATGTGGCCGTCAACGACGGCGATCTGCGCATCGATGTCTTTCGCGCCTCCGGCGCCGGTGGCCAGCATGTCAACAAGACGGAGAGCGCGGTGCGCGTGACGCACCTGCCAACCGGCATCACCGTTTCGATGCAGGAGGAGAAGAGCCAGCACAAGAATCGCGCCAAGGCGATGAAGATCCTGCGCGCACGGCTCTATGAGCGGAACCGGGCGGAGCTCGCCGCGAGCCGCGCGGCCGATCGCCGCGCGCAGGTCGGCACCGGGGATCGCTCGGAGCGCATCCGCACCTATAATTTTCCCCAAGGGCGGGTCACGGACCATCGCATCGGGCTCACGCTCTACAAGCTCGACCGGGTGCTGGAAGGCGAACTCGATCCGCTGATCGATCCGCTCACCGCCGAGGATCAGGCCGCGCGCCTCGCCGCTGAGCAGGAGTGAGCGGAGCTATCCACCGACATCATTGCGTGCTGTTGAGGTGGCACGCGCCGCAGCCGTTTCGTTCCGTTTCCGCAAGCCGATCCCCGATCGCCGCGTGATCGCCGGTCTGCACCGCGGCCAGAAGGAGCCCGGCCTCACGATTGATGGCAGCGGTCGCGGCTTTGGCGCGTTCCGGGCTCATATCGACATATTGCCGGGACGCAAGCTCGGGCGGAAAGAGCGTCGGCATCTGCCTGGCCCAGGCAACGAGATCGCTGGCCGCGCTGGCAGCCCCGGCCTGATTGCCGCTGCCATAGAGGAAAGCGCGGATCTGATCGACGTCCGCGAGCATGTGCCGCATCGCCTGGGCCTGCGGTGTCGGCTGGGGGGCCTGGGAAGGCGATCCTGTTTCGCCGCAATTGGCGAGCACCAGCAATGTCGCGAGGATCGGGAATGTGACACGGAGTCTCACGGCGGGTTGCCTCCGATCAATGCGGCTCGGGAAGCTCGACGATCTTCCAGCTTCCGTCCGGAACGCGGCACCAATTGACCGTGTAATGATCCAGCCGGTTCTGCGTGATCGCGAATTTGACCGTGTAGTCGATCGTGCGGCACGGCATTCCGTGCGTATCGAAGCTGTGGACCAGGGTGACTTCTCCCGCATTGTCCGTCTCGGGATTGCGCCATCGTTCAACGGTGCCGATCGATTGCCCCTCATAGAGCCTGGCGGCGGCCGCGTGCATGCGATCGATATCGCCCTGGGAAAGTCCGGGCCAGGCGAGGGAAGGCACCGGCACGGGCTGCGCCGCCGCCGGGGCGGACACGGAAGCGATCAGCAGTGCCAGGGCGGCGCCGGAAAACCGGCTTTTGGGATAGGATTCGGAGCGCGGCATGGGGTCTCGCTTCTGGCCGAAGCGCGATCATTGCCCCAAACGATGAAAATCGCCACCATGAGAAATCCGGCTTATCGCCGGCCGGCGGCACTCTCGGCCGGAGTCACCCGCTCCGGAACAACGGTGTTGGCAATCATCTCGCCGAACGGCCCGGAATGGCGCCCGCCCGCCGGCAGGCCGGCCGGGTGCTGCAATGGGAGACGCGGCAGAACCAGCTCGGCGAAGCGGTAAGCCTCTTCCAGATTCGGATAGCCGCTCATGATGAAGTGATCGATGCCGAGCGCCATATATTCGCGCATCCGCTCGGCGACCGTCTCCGCATCGCCGACCAGCGCCGTGCCCGCGCCGCCCCGCACGAGCCCCACGCCCGCCCAGAGATTCGGACTGATCTCGAGCCTGTCTCGCCGTCCGTTATGCAGCGCCATCATGCGCTGCTGGCCGACCGAATCCATCCGGGCGAAGATTTTCTGCGCCGTGCCGATCGCCCCGTCATCGACATAGCGGATCAGGTCCGCGGCCGCCCGCCAGGCTTCCGCGTCCGTCTCGCGCACGATCACGTGCAGGCGGATGCCGAAGCTGAGCTGCCGGCCCTGGTCCGCCGCCGCGGCGGCGACGCGGGCGATCTTCTCGGCGACGTCCGCGGGCGGTTCGCCCCAGGTGAGATAGGTGTCCACCAGTGAAGCCGCGACCGCCATGCCGGCCTCGGAGGAGCCGCCGAAATAGAGCGGAGGATGCGGGCGTTGCACCGGGGGGAACATCAGCCTTCCGTCCTCGATGCGGATATGCGCCCCTTCGTAGTGGACCCGCTCGCCCGCCATCAGCTTCTTCCACACTTCGAGGAACTCGCGCGTCACCGCATAGCGGTCCTCGTGCGAAAGAAAGAGGCCATCGCCCTCGTTCTCGACCGGATCGCCGCCGGTCACGATATTGATCATCAGCCGCCCGTCCGAGATGCGGTCCAGGGTCGCGGCCATGCGCGCCGCGAGCGAGGGCGGG
>JASHVY010000322.1 GCA_030044345.1 Acetobacteraceae bacterium
TGCGGGATTTGGGTTATGGAGGCAATATCCGGGTTCAGGGACGGGTTAGGGCACCCCGCCGCCCCGCCCGTTCGGAGGGTTTGGATGGAGGAGTGCCCATTGCCGGGCGAGAATAAGGGAAAAGAAGTGGCCCCGCAGCGCATCCTGGTGACTGGCGGCGCCGGCTATATCGGCAGCCATACTTGCAAGCAACTCCATCTTGCTGGGTTCGAGCCTGTCACTTACGACGATCTCTCACGCGGACATATTTCCCTCGTCCGCTATGGGCCTTTTCTTCAAGGCCGCCTCCATGACCGTAAGGCTCTTCGTGCGGCGCTCAACGAAGTGCAGCCTATTGCATGTATGCACTTCGCTGCGTTCGCTTATGTTGCCGAATCGGTGTCAAATCCGGAACTCTATTATGAGAACAATGTTGCCGGCAGCCTGGCGCTACTCCAGGAGCTTGTCGCCGCGAATGTAAAGTTGCTTGTATTCTCCAGCACCTGTGCGGTCTATGGTCAGGCTGACAAGGTGCCCATCGGAGAAGATGAGCCTAAACGTCCCCTCAGCCCATATGGACGATCCAAGCTGATCGTAGAGGAGATGCT
Organism: Acetobacteraceae bacterium; assembly: GCA_030044345.1. GTDB lineage: Bacteria > Pseudomonadota > Alphaproteobacteria > Acetobacterales > Acetobacteraceae > JAKAWQ01. The sequence goes on from JASHVY010000322.1 coordinate 588, forward strand.
GGCCGATTTTGATCGTGCTCACGCATTACGGTCCGTCAGCCTTCGCTATTTCAATGCCTGCGGAGCGGACTTGGATGGGGAGATCGGCGAGATTCATGATCCGGAACCACATATAGTTCCCCGCGCGCTCATGGCTGCCACGGGGACGATCCCACATTTCGAAGTGCTTGGTGTCGATTACCCAACCTTGGACGGAACCGCAGTGCGTGACTATACACACGTAATCGATCTCGCGCAGGCACATGTGGCGGCGCTTCACTATCTGCTCAATGGTGGGGCTACGGACTCCATGAACTTGGGCATCGGGCGCGGGTATTCCGTGCGCGAGGTTCTAGATTCAGTTGAGCGAGTAACGGGTTTGAAGATTCCTATCAAGATCGGCCCACGGCGCGAGGGTGATCCCGCGGAAGTTACAGCCAATCCTACCAAAGCCCGCAGGATACTTGGGTTCGAACCGAAGTACACGGACCTTGATGTCATGGTTCAAACGGCTTGGCGCTGGTTCAGGCGCCATCATGACTCCCGCACCTAGAGAGCGAAGCAAAAGACAGTGCACGATCGTTGGCCGACCTACATCCTCCGTCTCAAGATTCCTCAAGAACAATAGAAGCGTGCTCTGTCAGCATAGGTTTGGCTAGCGTCATTCGATCGACCCCACTTCCCTCGCCATTGCGAGATAGCGTTATGTAGAACTCGTTCCCGACACTGTCGAAGAACGAATTTTCACGTAGCTCCATGTAGCCGAATAGATTCAAGTCATTGATGATCAGCCGAAAACTCGAGGGCACGAACTTCCAGACATGCACGTCGATGTAGTGCTTTGATCGCTGGTCCTGATCAAAAGCAGCGGCTGCTTGTTTAGAGCAAAGGAAAAAACGCAATTTCCCCACCGCGTCTGATGTCCATCCTATGGACTCGTCGCGGACGGCATTGTAGGCACGATCATCGAATATTGTTCCGAGACCGGGCTGAGTGCGGCCATCCAGATGTGCCTGGATAACCTGACCGGTGCTGGTCAGGGGCTGGAATATATCAAAGCAGTGTCGCTTGTCCGGCACGACTAGCAACAAAACGCCGCTTGGCCGCAGCAATGTTTCACAATCCTTCAGGAATCCCAGCATATCTGGCTGGTGCTCTATCACATGCGAGGCTACAATGTAGTCATACCGCCCGGCTTGACCGATGGTGTCGGCCAGTGAGCTTCCGCCAATGATGTAATCGACCTCCTCGATTCGAGAGATGTCCACATGTGCTGCATTCATATATTTGATTCGCAGCCCCTCCGCACTCAGATGATCCGCTGTTTCTATCGCGAAACCTTCAGATTTCGGTACAAGAGGGTTATAGCCCGCGCCAACCTCCAGTCCTCTTCCACCAACGTCTATGAGAGATCGCAGAAAGGTGGTCCTGTCCATCTCTTCTCTCTCTTCTCTCCATTGGCCGGCATCAGACAAAAAATCAAGATTATGACTGTTATCAATGTTATAGTTCGAACAGAAGCCAGCAATAAGATCTGGAATGATGCCAAGTTAAGACTTCTTCAGTCAAAGGTCTGTTTTACGAATTCTAAAGATATGTTTGGCTTCGGATTTTCGCAAAAGCGACGGACTAACGGAACAAATTATATTTGAGGATGCACCAGAGGGCGCGGAAGCCGTCCCTCCAACCGATCTTCTTTCCCTGTTCGTAGGTTCGGCCATAGTAGGAGATGCCGACCTCGTAGACGCGGCAGCGGGTTTTTGCCACCTTGGCAGTGATCTCGGGCTCGAAGCCGAAGCGGTTCTCCTCGATTTCGATCGCCTGGATGATCTCGCGGCGGAAGACCTTGTAGCAGGTCTCCATGTCCGAAAGATTGAGGTTGGTGAAGATGTTGGAGAGCAGGGTCAGCACGCCATTGCCGACGCGGTGCCAGAAATAGAGTACCCGGTGCGGCTGGCCGCCGAGGAAGCGCGAGCCGAAGACGACATCCGCCTTGTCCTCGAGGATCGGCCGCAGAAGATTCATATATTCGGCCGGATCATATTCGAGGTCCGCGTCCTGGATCAGGACGATATCCCCGCGCGCGGCGTGGATGCCGGTGCGGAGCGCGGCGCCCTTCCCCTGGTTGACCTCATGATAGAGGACCTGATCGGCCTTGGTCTCCATCCCGCTGCGCAGCAGTTCCCGCGTGCCGTCCTTCGAGCAATCATCGACGACGATGATCTCCTTGCCAGCGGGTTCCGCCGCGCGCACCGCGGCAACCACCGCCGCGATCGTCTCGCGTTCGTTGTAGCAGGGGATCACCACTGAGAGGAGCATGCAGCCATCCGCGTCGGTCACGCGAGGGAAAGAAAGAAGCCGCAGGATAAAGAAGGGACGATGCCCCACGGTCGCGAATCGGGATGGAACGATGCGGGATTTGGGCTATGGAGGCAACATTCGGGTTCAGGGAGGGGTTGGGGGCACCCCGCCGCCCCGCCCGTTCGGAAGGTTTGGATGGAGGAGTGCCTATTGTCCGGCGAGAATAAGGGAAAAGAAGCGATCCCCCGGCGCATCCTGGTGACCGGCGGCGCCGGGT
>JASHVY010000323.1 GCA_030044345.1 Acetobacteraceae bacterium
GCGGGACGAGTCGATTTGTAGATGGTTCTCCGGCCGGGCGGGTAAGGAGATTGGAGTTCGAGTTTGGGGCGGAGACTGTCCCAAGCGCATCCCCCGCCGCCGCACGAATTCCTGCTCGTTCTGGTATTCTCACATGACATCGGCCATTCAGCTCTGGTCCGATTGCGCGGTGACCGCTCTGGATTTCGTGCCAACATAGAAAGGAAGTGTGAGAGGATGATCCGTTACCTGAAGAAGGGAGCGAGCGAGACCGAAATCTCCCAAGCCGACCAGAGGGTTCGCCGAACCGTCGAAGCAATCCTCGAAGACGTGATGGCGCGGGGCGACGTAGCAATCAGGGAATTGTCGGCAAAGTTTGATCGGTGGGAACCCCCTCAATTCAGATTATCGGAGGAGGAGATTCAATCCCTGATCGCTACACTTTCTCCCCAGACCATATCTGACATCAAATTCGCACAGGCGCAGATACGCCGCTTCGCCGAAGCGCAGCGAGCCACGTTGCGTGACATGGAGATCGAGTCGATTCCCGGGGTGAAGCTCGGTCAGAAGAATATCCCGGTCGACAGTGTAGGGTGTTATGTGCCAGGCGGGCGGTATCCGATGGTAGCCTCGGCTCATATGAGCGTGCTCACGGCGCGGGTTGCCGGAGTCAGGCGGATCATTGCCTGCACCCCACCACTGAATGGAGTGGCTCCTGCTGCCACGATTGCAGCGATGCATTTCGGGGGCGCCGATGAGATATATCTGCTGGGTGGAATTCAGGCAGTGGCTGCAATGGCGCTTGGCACCGCGAGCATCGCGCCTGTGGATATGCTGGTGGGACCCGGAAATGCCTATGTCGCCGAAGCGAAGCGGCAACTGTTCGGGCGTGTGGGAATCGATCTTCTCGCCGGTCCTACCGAGACTTTGATCATCGCGGATGAAACCGCGGATGTGGAAATGTGCGCGACCGATTTGCTCGGCCAGGCCGAGCACGGCCCGACCTCGCCGGCGATCCTGCTCACGACTTCGCCACGAATCGCAAACGAAATACAATCTGAAATCGAACGCCACCTTACGCACTTGGCGACCGCAGACATCGCCTCGATCGCGTGGCGTGACCATGGCCAGGTCATTCTCTGCGACACTGACGAGGAAATGCTCCGCGAGGCGGACCGAATTGCCTCGGAGCATGTTCAGGTCATTACAAAAGAGCCGCGGTGGTTCCTTGACCGGATGAAAAATTATGGCTCCCTTTTTCTTGGGGCCCGGACGAATGTCGCATATGGCGACAAGGTCATCGGGACAAATCATACGCTGCCGACAAAGAAGGCCGCGCGCTATACTGGGGGTCTCTGGGTTGGAAAGTTCATCAAGACCGTTACTTATCAGGAAGTCCTGACAGACGAGGCCAGCGCCACGATCGGTGAATATTGCTCCCGCCTGTGCGCGATCGAAAACTTTTCCGCGCACAAAGAGCAGGCTGATCTACGGGTGCGCCGATATGGACACAAAAACGCGGCATAATCGACGGTTTCCGAATGCTGCGCACGAGGCGCGTCGATAAAGAGAGGCCGACATACGTAGCTCTCGTATTGCCGTAAATCGGATCTGATTCACTCTCGGTGCAGATTTCGTACCGGCTGCATCGATGACGAAACACCCCGACCGTTGCGCCCCTTGCCATCGCCCGTGAGTGGAGACTATCCGTCGAGCAACAGCAGGCGCTGGCTGTAGACTCCGAATGAAAGGATAAAAGTTCTTTGGCTCTTTCTTTCAAGAAAGAACAACCTCTCTTCTTTACTTACCGCATTTTGGTTGCCGCAATTTTGTTTATCGCATGGGGTTTGGTGGAAGGTTCATAACACCTTCCAGGCCGCTTCGAGCGTGGAAAGGATCTTGAGATAAGCGGCGGCGATCGAAGCCAAGCACGCTGGGAGGACACCACCAACAGGGATCCGTCCTCCAGCGGCCTGCGCGTGCCCCGGTGGGCGCGGGCGAATGCGACATCGAATCTCGGTGCCTGTCCGCTCATTCATAGCAGCTCGGATCGGCAGAGTGACTTGCCACCGGCGCTGGCCGCGGCCATCCTGCTTCCTGTCCTATGATGCTGACAGCAAGGAACGGGGGCAAGCCATGGCTTCACGGCGCGCTCTGCTTACCGGGTTCGAACCCTACGGTGGCCGCGGCAGCAACCCGGCTTACGACGTGATGCGCGCGCTCGATGGAAAGGAGATTCGGGGCGTTACAATCGTGGGACGGGCTTTGCCGGTTTCGTACGCAGCGCTCCGCCGACGGATCGACGAAGTGCTCGACGAGGTCGATCCGATCGCTGTGTTGAGCCTGGGTCTATGGCCGGGCGAACCGGTGATCCGCCTGGAGAGGCTGGCTGCGAACGTGACGGACTTCGAGATCGCCGATAATGACGGTCTTATCATGACCGATGGTGAAGTGGTCGGAGGGGGTGTGCTCGCCCTGGCTGCGACGCTCCCACTTCGGGAGATCGAGCACGCGCTGCTCGCCGCTGGAATCCCGGCGCGGATTTCGGGGACAGCGGGCAGCTTCCTCTGTAACGCTTGCCTCTACCATTTTCTTTCCGCCAGCGCTTCCCGCGCGGCGGGGCAACTCTGCGGCTTCATGCATGTACCGTACCTGCCGAGCCAGGTCGCGGAGCTTCTGGCCGGGACACGGCGCGAAGGACGGTACGAGCTGCATCAGCGGGCCGATCTCGCCTCAATGGATCTTGGCACTGCAACGCGGGCCACGGAGATCGCGCTCGGCGTCACGCTCGCAATGAGATCGCCCGACTGATCCGGCCCATGGCAGACCCGATTCTCGAACTCAGGCAGCTCAAGAAGCGATTCGGTGCGACCGTCGCAGCCGACGATCTTTCCTTCTCCGTCATGCCGGGCGAATTCTTCACCTTGCTCGGCCCGAGCGGCTCGGGCAAATCAACGGTTCTGAGGATCGTTGCAGGGCTCGAGCGGCCGGATTCCGGGGCGATCCTGATCGAGGGTCGCGACATTTCCGCTTCGCCGCCCTGGGAACGCGACCTTGGCATGATGTTCCAACAATACGCGATCTTTCCGCACATGACGGTTGCGGAGAACATCGCTTACGGACTCAAGATCCGGCGGGTCGAGCAGGCGAAAACACGACGGCGTGTTGAGGAGATGCTTGCCCTCGTCGGGCTTTCCGGGATGGGAGGCAAGCGCGCGACGCTGCTCAGCGGCGGAGAGCAACAACGCGTGGCGCTTGCCCGTGCGCTCGCTCCGGCGCCGCGCATGCTCCTGCTCGACGAGCCGCTTTCCGCGCTGGACGAGCGCATCCGCCGGTTGATGCAGGCGGAACTCAAGCATGTTCACCAGAACATCGGCACGACTTTCATCTACGTCACTCACGACCAGGAAGAGGCGCTCACGATGAGCGACCGAATCGCCGTGCTGAACCGTGGCGTCTTCGTGCAGTGCGACAAGCCAGAGCCACTCTACAAGCGGCCGCGGACGCGGTTCGTCGCCGAGTTCTTTCGAGGCTGCAATGTGCTGACGGCAAAGGCGCTGGGAGCAAGCGACGGCGGAATCAGAATCCTCCTCGCGAACCAGGAGTTCGTGGCGATTGCACCGGAAGAACGAACCCTGGGCGCGGAGGTGCATGTCGCCGTGCGTTCGGAAAATGTCTATTTCGGGTCTCATGCACCGGAATCCGCGATCCGGCTGTCGGCCCGCCTTGTGGAGGTGGTGTACCGCGGCACTGTGCTCGACTACCGCTTCCTGCTTCCCGACGGGCAGCCGCTTGTTGCTATGACGACGCGCCATTTCCCTCTGTCGCGCGAGGGGTCCGTGACACTGGCGATCGACGCGGCGGACCTGATCCTGCTTGCAGACTGAGTCCGTTCCCCCCGGGTGCGGCGTGTTCGTCAGGAAGGCCGACTCAGGAAAGACGAGTGGGCCGGCTGAAAATGAGAATGCAGGCGATCAGCGCCAGGGTGAGAAGGATCAGCAACGTCATCAGCGCGTAGATCGTCTCGGAAAGGCCGATCTGCTTATAGGTCGACCAGACGTAAGTCTGGACAGTGTTGAGAGGGCCTTGGACGAGCGAGGTGCGGATCGTCTCGTTAAACGACAGAATCAGTGAGAAAAGCGCAGCGCCGATGATGCCGCGGCGGATGAGAGGAAGCTCGATATCGACAAACGCACGGAGGCGATTGGCGCCGGTCATGTACGCCGCTTCGAGGTACACCTGGTCGAAAGTAGACATCACTGTCAGGATGACCAAGGTTGCGAAGGGAAGCGCCCACAGGATCTGGACAAGCGCGACGGTGGGCAGAGATGGAGCGATGCCGAGCATGCGAAAGAAGAAAGCGCTTGCGAGGCCCATGCTGACGCCTGGGACGAAGAGGGGGAGGAGCACGAGAAGCATGACGAGGCGGGGCACGCGAAGCTCACGGACGGCAAGCGCGGCGAGCAACGCAAGGGCGGGAGTCGCGACGCCGACGATCGCGGCGATTTCGCCGGTTGTCTGCATCGCCGAAACGAGGATTGGATTGGCCCACATAGTGATGTAGGCGTGCAGCGTGGCTGCGCCCGCACCCGGTTCCGCCAGTCCGACGGAGAAGAGCGCGGGTGGGACGAGCGGGAGATAAAGGAGGAACAGGACGAGGCCGATTGCTGCCCAGGCCGCGCCCTGAGTGAAGGAAAGCATAGTCCTCGCGCTGCCCGAAGTCAGTGCTGCCATTCGAGGATCTTCCCGAGGAAGCTTCTGAGATCGAAGGCAAGAAACCACGCAGTCAAGAAGACGAGCATGGCAAGGACCACGACGCTCGACATCGCCGCGGCGAGTGGATAGTCGAGCACGTCCATGGTGCTCGTGATCGTGTTGCCTATGAGCTGGTAGCCGACACCGCCGAGGATTGTCGGGACGGCGCTTTCGCCGAAGCAGCCGACGAAACCGAAAATGGTCGCGGCAAAGACGCCGGGCAGCGAAAGGGGCAGAATGACGCCTATGAAGGTGCGGGCCGGGCGGGCACCGAGCATCCAGCTTGCCTCGATCAGGCGGCGGTCAAGACCGGAAAGCGAAAGCCAGAGCGGGAACACCATGAACGGCATGTATGCACTGACAAGACCGACGAAGACCGAGAAATCGCTATAGAGTAGCCAGCTCAGTGGATGGCGGACGAGTCCGAGCCATTGCAGAAATCCATTCGCCGGCCCGGCGCGGTCGAGCAGGTAGGTCCAGGCAAAGGTGCGGATGATGTAGTTGATGAGGAAGGGGACGGTGAAAAGGGAGAGGACAAGCCGGACGCGCGACGCGCTGGCACGAAATGCGAGGAAGTACGCAATCGGATAGGCGATCAGAAGGCTGATCACCGTTGCCTCGGCAGCGACGAGAAGGCTTCGCTCGAACACGAAGAGGCGCACACCGGAGAAGAAGTCGATATAGGAGTGGAGCGTGAACGCCGGCTTGATCGTAAAACCGGTTCGCCGCCAGAAGCTGATGGCGAACGTGAGAAGCAGCGGAAAGACGAGGAAGAAAATGAGGAACGCGATGGGGAGAACGAGGAGCGAGTAGCGCGTTGCCACCCCTAGCGATGACCGCATCGCGTCAAAGCGGCGCTGACGCGTTTGTGCCTGTTGGATGGCGTGACTCACGCGATCACGCTCCAGCCTACCTCACCTGCCGAAGATCGCGTAAAATCAGGCGGCCTTGAAGCGCGCCCACTCCGATTCGTAGGTGTCGACATGCGTTGGCCAGCGATTCTGCCAGGTACCGCCCTGGTCGAACTTGTGTTTGACGTTCGCCGTGATCTCGGCGACCTTCTTCGCCTCCGCGGCGGTGAATTCTTCCGGATGACTGGCCGCGTAGCCGGGCGCCAAAGGGTTCGTCATGTAGCCGCGCAACAGCGTGATTTTCGCGCCGTACCAGCCTCCGAGCATGAAGTCGAGCAGCTCATACGAGCTCTTCTTTTCCGCCTCGCTCGCATTCTTCTTGTTGACCAGATAGGCAGCCATTGCCCAGAGGAGGTAACCTTCCTTGGGGTCGGCGTAGACTGCTTTCACGCCCTTTGCCGCCGCCGCAAACACCATCGGCTCCCAGCAGTCGATAACGTATACCTCCTTCCTTACGATCAGATCGACGGCCTGCTCGAAGCTTGACCAGATGACGCGAAATTGCCCCTTCTTCTTTTGTTCAATCAGGAAGTCGACGACCGTCCTGATCTCGGAGGGAGACATGTCGCTCGGATCCTTGATGTCAGCGAGCCCAGCCTTCTTGAGATAAAGGGCGGTCTTCTGGCCCGCAGTCGTGTAATTGTCCTCGAGCGAGACGTAGCCTTGCCATTTGGGATCGAAGAGCGCGGCGTAGGAATCGAGCGAGCCCGTCTTCTCCGGGAGATAGGCGAAGGAATCGCCCTGCAGCACCGTGGGAACGCCATAGAGGCGACCCTGATAGCCGATGAACTGAAAGCCGGGTTTGCCCTCGGCCAAGTACTCCGAAATATAGCTGTCCTTCGCCCAGTTCGGCATCTGCGCGGGGTCAATCGCCTCGATCAGGTCATTCGAAACCAGCGGCGGCTGCATGCCGCCGACGATATTGATGATGTCGTATGCCGATGTGCCGCCCCCCGCAATCATGACGTTCAAGATCGCAGAAGGGGCGTTGCCGATGGCGACAAGATTTACCTTCCAGTCGCTCAGCTTGGTGAAGCCCGACCAGTCACCGCCGGGGTCGCCGACGCCGATATCCGCGAAATTGAGAGTGCCGCTCGCGGCGCTCGCCTTGGCAGCCGCAAATGTCACGGCGGCGCCCACGACGCCAGCCGAGGCCAGAAGTTGACGGCGGGAAAGTTCTGGTGAGCGACCCATCGAGCGCCTCCCGGTTTTGTTTTGCACCCGCACATGTTACGAGCACGCCGCCACCTGGGCAAGGTTCGACGAATTGTTGCCGGGGAGCCGGAGCGGGGCGCCTTTGCCTGACGAGGGGTTCACGTCGTAACCGTGAATCCCAAGATCGTCGCGCGAAAGTGTTTGCGAATGCGCTAGTGCCCGATCGCAGAGAAAAGTTGCCCGCGAAGCGAGCACTTTTCGCCGCGTAAATCGGGCACTCGGACAAAGAACAATGTGCCAGCTTTCTATGAAAGCTGGCACTAGAGCGGATCGCGCCTGACTGGAATCGCGAAGCGATCCAGGGGCGCGTGAATCCGCTCGGCAAAACAACGCCAGAGCGTGTTCAGTCAGGCTGAACACGCTCTAGGGTGAGTCGGAGGTGCCGGACCGGCGCGGCTTTCGAGAACCGGAACGGAGCCGCCTTGAGATCAATATGGCTTCTGGCGGAGACGGGGCACCCCGCGGCCTTGTTCGCGGGGTGCCCCGTG
>JASHVY010000324.1 GCA_030044345.1 Acetobacteraceae bacterium
GGCCTTGAGCCGATCGGCGTTCGGGTGCGGCGCCGCCTCCAGCACCTCGGCGATGCGGAAGGGCGCGAGGGCGGCGGCGCGGTCGGTGAGGCTTTCGACCTCGAGCCCGATCGCGGAGAGCGTATCGGCGATCCGTTCGAGCGGTGCGGCAGTCTCCAGATGCGTGCGCAGCCAGGCGAGGGTGAATTTCACGCGCCCAGCCCCTCGTGGAGGATCGCCGGCTGGAGCGGGGAAAACCCATAATGGCGCAGCCAGCGGAGATCGCTCTCGAAAAACGGGCGGAGATCGGTGATGCCGTGCTTCAGCATGGTGATGCGCTCGATCCCCATGCCGAAGGCGAAGCCCTGCCATTCGCGCGGATCGACGCCGCCATTGGCGAGCACGCGCGGATGGACCATGCCGCTGCCGAGAATCTCGAGCCAGTCCTTGCCCGCGCCGATCTCCCCGGAGCGCCGGTCCCACCCGATATCCACTTCCATCGAGGGTTCGGTGAAGGGGAAGTAGCTCGCACGAAACCGTACCGGCAATGAGGGCTTGGCGAAGAAGGCGCGCAGGAAGTCGATCAGGCAGCCTTTGAGATGGCCGAGCGTGATGGCGCGATCGATCGCGAGCCCCTCGCATTGATGAAACATCGGGCTGTGCGTGGCGTCGTGATCGGCACGGTAGGTCCGGCCGGGGACGATCACGCGATAGGGCGGCTTCGCGTTCCGCATGGTGCGGATCTGCCCGGGCGAAGTGTGGGTGCGCAGCACGCGGCGGCGCCCTTCCCGGTGGCCCGGCAGATAGAAAGTATCCATGTCCTGCCGCGCCGGATGGTGCTCGGGGATATTGAGGGCGCCGAAATTGCGCCAATCGTCTTCGATCTCCGGCCCGGTGACGACGGCAAAGCCCATGGCGCCGAAGAGTGCCACGATCTCCTCGATCGTCCGGCTGATCGGATGAATGAGCCCGGCGGGGGAAGGGCGGGGCGGCAGGGTGATGTCGAGCCGCTCGGCGGCGAGCGCGGCATCGAGAGCGGCCCCTTCCAGCTCTTCTCGGCGGCGGGCGATGGAGGCGGCGAGCTCGTCCTTGAGGCTGTTCAGCATGGCGCCGCGCTCACGTCGCTCCGCCGCGGGCAGCGTGCCGAGATCGCGCAAAAGCCCGGTGAGCCTTCCCTGCCGTCCGAGCAGGCCGACCCGCAGCGTCTCGAGCGCGGCAGAATCAGGCGCAGCCGCAATCGCCTCGCCGGCTTCGCGGCCGAGCGCGGCGAGATCAGCCGGCAGAACACTCGTCATGACGGGCGCCAAGGAGATTATTGAGTCAAGATTACGAGGCGAGGTTACGAAGCGAGCGCGGCCTTGGCCTGCTTCGCGATCTCGGCAAAGGCCGCCGCATCGTCATAGGCGATCGCCGCCAGCACCTTGCGGTCGATCTCGATCCCGGCCTTCTTGAGCCCCGCCATGAAGCGCGAATAAGGAAGCCCCTGCTCGCGTGCGGCTGCGTTGATGCGCTGGATCCAGAGCCCGCGAAAATCGCGCTTGCGGTTACGCCGGTCACGGTAGGCATAGCGCAGCGCCTTCTCGAGACGCTCGATCGCCATGCGATAATTGGTGGAGGAGCGGCCGACAAATCCCTTGGACTGCGCGAGCACCTTCTTGTGCCGCGCATGTGTCGTCACGCCCCGCTTGACCCGTGCCATGGTTCAACCCCCTCAGTCGAGCCCATAGGGCGCCCATTGGCGCACCGTCTTCGCGTCCGCCTCCACCAGCACCTGATTGCCGCGGGCGGACCGCTTGGCCGTCTGGGTGCGGGCCATCAGATTGTGGCGCTTGCCCTGCGGCCCCGAGAGCACCTTGCCGGTCGCGGTCATCTTGAAGCGCTTCTTGACAGAAGACTTCGTCTTGAGCTTGGGCATTTTTTCTCCTTGCTTACATCTCCGCCGGACGTGATCGCCAGGACGTGATCCCCGCTGGGAGTGGCCGCGGCCGGGCATGCCCCGAATGGGCCCGGGCGCGCGGGAGGCGGCTCTATAGCCGGGGGCAAGGGGTGGTGCAAGGGAGCGCGGATGTTCCGCGCGGGCTTCGCGGATGAAGCCGCATTGGCCAGCCATATTATTTCCCGCGTGATTCACGCCTCCGGTGATTCCACCTTCGGCGATCACGCTTTAAGGATGTGTTCATGCGAGCTTCTTTCGTGAAGATGCACGGAACCGGAAACGATTTCGCGGTGTTCGATGAACGGCGCGCCCCACTCGGGCTGAGCGCGCCGCAGGTCGCGATTCTCGCCGATCGCCATCGCGGCATCGGCTGCGATCAGTTGATCTCGATCGAGCCTTCTTCACGGGCGGACGCATTCATGCGCATCCGCAACGCGGACGGATCGGAAGCCGGGGCTTGCGGGAACGCGACCCGTTGCGTCGCTCTTCTCCTCGAGGCCGAGAGCGGGCGGCAGAAATTCACGATCGAGACGCTCTCCGGCCTTCTCACCGCCGAGATCCTGGGGGCCGATCAGGTCCGCGTCGATATGGGCATGCCGCGCTTTGCCTGGGATGATATCCCGCTCGCCCGGCCGCTCGATACGCTCAGCCTGCCGCTCGCCGTGGGGCACGCGCAGGCGGCGGCGCTCTCGATGGGCAATCCGCACATCACCTTCTTCGTCGCCGATGCGGAAGCGGTGCCGCTCGCGGAAATCGGTCCTTCCCTGGAACATGATCCCCTCTTCCCTGAGCGCGTGAATGTCGGATTCGCGACCATGCTCGCCTCCGGTCTGTTGCGGCTTCGTGTCTGGGAGCGGGGTGCGGGGGCGACGCGCGCCTGCGGGTCCGCCGCCTGTGCGGCGGTGGTGAATGCGAACCGGCGCGGGCTCGGGGGGCCGGTGATGGCGGTGGTGATGGATGGCGGCACGCTCGAGATCACCTGGCAGGCGGACGGGCACGTGCTGATGACCGGGCCGGTGGTGACCGCCTTCACCGGCGAGGTCGATCTTGCGGAACATTCGTCTTGAGCGTCTCGGTCCTCACCTTCGGCTGCCGGCTCAATGCCTATGAGAGTGCGGTGATGCATGCCCAGGCGGAGGCGGCCGGCCTTTCCGAGACCGTGATCGTGAACACCTGCGCAGTGACGCTCGAGGCCGAGCGACAGGCGCGCCAGGCTGTCCGCCGCGTCGCCCGCGAGCAGCCCGGGGCACGCATCATCGTGACCGGCTGCGGCGCCGCCCTCGATCCGGAGGCCTGGAGCCGGCTGCCGGGGGTGGCGCGCGTGCTCGACAACCGGGTCAAGCTCGCGCCGGAAAGTTGGGGCGGCAGGGCGCCGGCAGCCCCCGATTTCAGTGGCCGCGCCCGTGCCTTCGTGCCCGTGCAGCAGGGCTGCGATCACCGCTGCACCTTCTGCATCATCCCTTACGGGCGTGGCCCGAGTGTGAGCCGCCCGGCCGGCAACGTGGTGTCAGAAATCCGGGCGATGGTGGAGGCAGGCCGCAAGGAGGTGGTGCTGACGGGGGTCGATCTCACCGCCTATGGTGCCGACCTGCCGGGGCGGCCCACACTGGGCGGCCTGGCGCGCCGCGTGCTGGCGCTGGTTCCGGAGCTCAAGCGGCTTCGCGTCTCTTCGCTCGATCCGGCGGAGATCGATGATGATCTTTGGCGGCTGATCGGCGAGGAGGAGCGGTTGATGCCGCATCTGCATTTTTCCCTCCAGGCGGGCAGTGACCTCATTTTGAAGCGGATGAAGCGCCGGCATTCGCGCGCCCAGGCGCTCGACGCGATCAAGCGGGCGCGCGGCTTGCGGCCGGGTATTGCGATCGGCGCGGACCTGATCGCGGGATTCCCAACCGAGACCGATGCGTTGTTTGAAGAGACACTCGCCTTTGTCGGGGAGGCGGAGATCCCCTTCCTGCACGTTTTTCCGTTCAGCCCTCGTCCGGGAACGCCGGCCGCACGCATGCCCGCGGTTCCGTTTCCGCTTCGGCGCGAGCGCGCGGCGCGCCTGCGCCAGGCGGCGAAAACCCAGGCGGGGCGCTATTGCGCCGGCTTTGTCGGGCGGGCGGTGTCCGTGCTGATCGAGGCCGGCGGGCGCGGCCATACGGCGGAATATATTCCCGCGACTCTTCTCGGCGAGAGCCGCCCCGGAACCCTGGTCACGGCGCGGGTCGAAAGCTCGGAAGACTCCGGCCTCGTCGCAAAAGCGATGTGATGGCGCTCTCCGGCTTCTTCTCCCGCCTCAAGGACGGGCTGCAGCGCAGCCGCCAGAAGCTCTCCGAAAGCATCAGCGCGGTCTTCACGCGCCGGCGCCTCGACGAGGCGGCACTCGCCGAACTCGAGGATTTGCTGATCGGCGCCGATCTTGGCCCGGCGGCGGCCGAGCGCATCATCGCGAACTTCCGGCGCACGCGCTTCGGCAAGGAGGTCACCAGCGAGGAGGTACGCAGCGCCCTGGCCGCGGAGATCGCGACACTCCTCGCGCCGGTCGCCGTGCCGCTCACGATCGATCGCACGCATGCGCCACATGTCGTGTTGGTCGTCGGCGTGAACGGAACCGGCAAGACCACCACCATCGGCAAGCTCGCCCAGATCTATGCGGAAGAAGGGCTGCGAACCGTCCTCGTTGCCGGCGATACGTTCCGTGCTGCGGCCGTCGAGCAGCTCGAGATCTGGGGCCGCCGCACCGGTGCGGAAGTGGTTGCGGGCCGGCCGGGCGCGGACCCGGCAGGTCTCACCTTCGATGCGCTCGGCCGGGCACGCGCCGCCAAGGCCGATGTGTTGCTGATCGATACGGCCGGCCGGCTGCACAACAAGAGCGCGCTCATGCAGGAGCTCGCGAAGATCGTGCGCGTGCTCAAAAAGCAGGATTCATCGTTACCGCATTCGGTCGTGCTCGTGCTCGATGCGACCACCGGGCAGAATGCGATCAACCAGGTGCGGGTCTTCAAGGAGATGGTCGCGATCACCGGGCTGATCGTGACGAAGCTCGATGGCAGCGCCCGCGGCGGAATTGTCGTGGCCTTGGCGGAAACATTCGGCCTGCCGGTGCATGCGGTGGGGGTGGGTGAGCGGGCGGAAGATCTGCGCCCGTTCGATCCGCAGGAATATGCCCGCGGCCTCGTTCAGGAGTGAGAGCTCGTTTGAGAATGCTACTGTGGCGGTCGGCCAACGCGGCTTTCCGCGCTTCCGGTGCTCACGGCCAGATTTGTTCGGCGATCAATTTTATGGCTTTTGGCGGATCGCTCCGCTCGGGATCCCCGCGAACACGTTCGCGGGGTGCCCCGTCTCCGCCAAAAGCCATATTGATCTCAAGGCCGCTCCGCTCCGGTTCTCGAAAGCCACGCCGGGCGACGCCTTCGGCGCCTCCGACTCGCCGCAGCGCATTCTTAAACGAGCTCTGAGCGGTCTCCGCGCCTCGGTCCGTCAGCAGAGCTTGACCTTGACGTAAGACCCCGGTGCTGGCTCGATCACCTTGAGCTTGCCCTGACCGGGGATGCGTGCCGGCACGCGCTCGGGCGCCTGGGCGGTGATCCAGCGATGCCAGTCGGGCCACCAGGAACCGGCAAGCTCTGTGGCGCCGGCAAGCCATTCCTGCGGGTCCGCCGGCAATTCGGCGTTGATCCAGTGATTATACTTGCCGCTGTCCGGCGGATTGACGACGCCTGCGATATGGCCGGAGGCGGCCAGCACGAAGCGGGTCGGCCCGCTGAGGAGCCTGGCACCCCGATACGTCGCCTTCCAGGGCGCGATATGGTCCTCGCGCGTCGAGAGGAAATAGGCCGGGATCTTGATCCGGCGGAGATCGATCGGCTCGCCGCGCAACGTGATCCCCCCGGGCACGGCGAGCTTGTTCTCCTGATACATTTTGCGCAGGTAGAAACTGTGCATGCGCGCCGGCATGCGCGTCGAATCCGCATTCCAGTAAAGAAGATCGAAGGGGAAGGGATCGTTGCCGAGAAGATAGTTATTGACGACGAACGACCAGATCAGGTCGTTGGCCCGCAGCATGTTGAAGGTCGCGGCCATCTCGCTTCCTTCCAGGAAGCCGCGCCGGTTCATCCGCTCCTCGAGAACCTTGAGCTGCTCTTCGTCGATGAAGACGTTGAGCTCGCCCGATTCGGTGAAATCGAGCAGGCTGGTGAAGAAAGTGGCCGCCTTGACCGGCTGCCTCCGCTTGGTCGCGAGCCAGGCGAGCGAGGCCCCGAGCAGCGTGCCGCCGAGGCAATAGCCGATCGCGTTTATGTCCCGCTCGCCGGTCGCCTTCTCGATCGCATCCAGGGCGTCGAGCACGCCCTCGGTCAAGTAATCGTCGAAACCCTTGTCGGCGAGCTTTTCGCCCGGGTTGACCCAGCTCACCATGAACACCGTATGGCCCTGGGAAACAGCCCAGCGCACGAAGCTGTTCTTGGGGCGCAGATCGAGGATGTAGAACTTGTTGATCCAGGGCGGCACGATCAGGAGCGGACGCTTCAGCACCGTCTCGGTGGAAGGCGTGTACTGGACGAGCTGCATGAGATCGTTCTGATAGACGACCGCGCCCGGCGAGACGGCGATATTGCCGCCCACCTGAAAGGCGTCCATGTCGGTCATCTTGATGCGGAGCTGGCCCTTGCCGCGATCGAGATCGGCAAGGAGATTGGCAAGCCCCTTGAGCAGGTTCTCCCCACCCGTCTCGGCGGTCTTGCGCAGGACCTCCGGGTTGGTGAGCACGAAATTGCTGGGGCTCATCGCCTCGACGAACTGGCGGGCGTAGAAATCCACCTTCTGCGCCGTCTTCGGCTCGAGACCGTCCACCCGCCGGACCACGTCCTGAACGAAGCGGGCCGAGAGCAGGTAGGATTGCTTGATGAAGTCGAAGATCTCGTTCTCGTTCCAGGCCGAGTCCTTGAAGCGCCGGTCGCCCGGATCGGTCTCGATCACCGGCTTCGTCTCGAGCCCCATGACGCGCCGGGCCGTGTTCTGCCAGAGCGTCATGTAATCCTGCCAGAAGCCGAGCTGGGCCTGCATCAGTTCGGCCGGGTTCGCCATCAGGCGCGTCGTCATCTCGAGGAAGGCACTGCCGATATTGAGCGGGTCGAGCGCTTGGCTTTCGTCCGACTGGCGCCTCAGCCACTCGCTCACGATGCGTTGGGAGCGCTCGGCGACATCCGCCATCGAGCGGCCGATCATCGCCGGATCGGGCAGCTTGAATGCGGGTGCCTCCGGCTTCTCCGAATCGGCCATGGGAGTATCCTTTCCGCGAATGAGGATCCCGCGCTACATCAGCAATGCGGCATGCGGCAGCTTCGGAGCCGTGGCAAGACCATGATCAGCGGCGGCGCGGAACTTAGATCAATATGGCTTCTGATGGAATCGGGGCACCCCGCCGACTTGTCGGCGGGGTGCCCCGAACGTATTCGCGGGGACCCCGGGGCAGGGCCCCCGGCTGGGCGCAAGCGGAGGGTTCAAGCCGGAATAGCGCGGTGCACCCAAAGTTCCGCCCTCTTCGGCATGGCTGCTTTGCTGCTTCTTTGCGGCTGCGCCTCGGCCCCGCCGGTGATCAACCCGGTCGATTGGTACCATGACATCGAGGGCGGCCCGATCGCCAAGAAGCGGCAGGAGATACCGGGCGCGGAGGCTCCCTATCCCAATCTCGCCAATGTCCCTCAGCCGCCGCAGGTGATCCCCTCCGCCGAGCGGGATCGGATTTCCGCGTCCTTGCTCGCCGAGCGGACCCATGCCGAGCAGGAGGCCGTGCTGGCACCGCTGCCTCCGGCGAGCGCCGCTGCGGCAGGCCAAGCCACCGCATCCGCCGCGCCTGCGCCGGCGACTGCTCCATTGGCAGTCCCGGGGGCAACATCGTCGCCGGGTGGATCATCACCGGCGGCTGCGCCCTCACCGGCAGCGAGCACAGGCGGGTCAGCTCCGGCCGAGACGGAGGCTCAGGACCAGGCCCAGAGCCAGGAATCCGCGCCGCCGGACTCAGCGCTCGCCGCCGCCGCGGCTGCCCTGCCCAGCATTCCGGCAGCACCACCGCCACCACCCGCCATCGCCGGAGTCCCGGCAGCCCCCGGCCCGCCGCCACGTCCCTTCGCCACCGTCCAACCGGCCACACAGGCACTGACACTGCAATTCGCGGCCGGGTCAGCCGATCTTACCGCCGCCGAGCGGGCGCGCATCCGCACCCTTGCTGCCACGCGCGGCAAGGGGAGCATTGCGGTGATGGGCTATGGGGACGCGGCGCAGAGCAACGCAGAGGCTCAAGCGGCGGCGCTTCAGCTCGGGCTCGCCAGAGCAAGCGCGGTTGCCTCGGCACTGGCGGCTGATGGGGTGCCGGAGGATGCGCTCCGTCTCGGCGCCGAGGCCTCGGGTGGCGGCGCGACCTT
>JASHVY010000325.1 GCA_030044345.1 Acetobacteraceae bacterium
CGGTGTTGCCCTGGAGCTGCCGGAATGGCCGCCTTCCCATGAAGAAGTGCTGGAAGCAGAGGATGGCGCCCGGCGCCTCTCAGGCTTTCTGGTGCGCCAGCAGGCCGACCGCGCGCAGAGCGGAACCGAACGCGGCACCACGGTCCTCAGGCTGCATTTCGAACATTAGCCCCCTACCGGATGCACAGATCAACCACATGCCGAGACATGATCGAGGACGCGGCGGTTGAGATCCGGAAGGGAACTTCCGAAAGCCAATGACAGCCGCAAAGCCGACAATAGCCAACATTCGACGGTGGGTTCCGCACGCGGCCGCCTAGCAAAATGCCAGGAAACGGACAATGAAACCTGTCGATGAAGAGGTGTTCCAGGGAGACAACTTCAAGTGTGTTTACTGCGATTTTTGATAAATATCGCCTTGACGGATGGATGTTTCTTCAAGTGGATCATTTCAAGCCACGCAGCGCCGGAGGAACCGACGAATCGCACAACCTGAAACGTCATGTGTAATCCGCAGTATGATGGAAGGGCTTATTCCTGGCCCATCGCTAAGGAAGCGCGGAGGCGGCTTTGGGATGCTGCACTCGAGGAAGTGGCCAAGAGTTACGACAGACTGAACGACGATTTCGAGATTAAGTTGGGGAGCGCGAATGAATAATGGCAAAGAATCCTCTCGCAGAAGGAGCATCCAAATCATTGAATCTCACTATTGGTGAGGTCGAGAACTTTCTTGCCGGAGCAGGCCTTTCCCCTACAAACAGTTCATAATGGAAAGAGCTGCGCGCGAAGATTTCGAAGCGAGCCCAGCATTGGCTCGGACACGGATTCAGGCATGGTTGCATAGAAGCACATCAGGGTCACTCCGCTGGCGGCAAATTCCCCAAGAAGTTTCTTATGATGCGCACCGTGACTTTTTTGACGGCGGAAGACGGCCTGTGCCCATTACATGGAAACAGAAACCATAAGCTTGGGCCTCCGTTACTGAGACTGACAGGCAGGCGTGGCGCTAGGACTGAACGAAGGCGCCTGCATGGCGGAGATTTTCCGCGCCGGGATGGGGGCCGTCGATCACGGACGCACCGAGCCGGATCCCGCTTAGAGGGTTGAAGGGTTTGCGGTTTGGCGCCTAACGTGCGGCGGAAGCAGCCCGAGAGGCTGTCCATCGGGGGAAACGCGGCCGAAATGAAAAAGCCGGCCAATCTCGTCTATGGCAGCGAGGAAAAACCGCCGGTCGCGATCACCGTCATCAGCGCGGTGCAGCATGTCGCGGTGATCGCCATCTTCATGATCTATCCGCTGATCATCGCGCGCCAGGCAGGCGTGCCGCCGTCCGAGATCACGCCGATCCTCCACCGGTCGATGCTCGTCCTCGCGATTGCCGCCCTCCTGCAGGCGCTCCCGCGCGGGCCCGTCGGCAGCCGGTTTCTCGCACCCTCGATTTTCACCGGGATCTATCTCGCCCCTTCGTTGCTGGCGGCGAAGGTCGGCGGCATGCCGCTCGTCTGGGGCATGACCATGTTCGCCGGCCTGATCGAGATCGGCCTCTCGCGGATATGGTCCCGGCTGCGCGTGTTCATTCCGCCGGAAATCGCAGGTATGGTCATCCTGCTCATAGGCGTGATCATCGGACTGGCCGCGCTCGGGCTCGTGGTGAGGGATTCCGGCACCTCCATGGTCTCCGGGGGGGATGCGCTGCTCGCGGGCGTGAGCATCGGCACGATGATCGCGCTCAACATCTGGAACAAGGGCCGGCTCAAGCTGTTCTGCATTCTGATCGGGATGGCGGTCGGCTATGCGCTCTCAGGTTTGACGGGCCACATCACCGGCGCCCAGGTTCATGCCGTGCTGAGCCAGCCGCTCCTGGCGTTCCCCTCCTTCTCTCATCTCCGCTGGACGTTCGATGCGTCCATGATCATCCCGTTCGCGGTCACCGGGCTTGCAGCAGCGATGAGTTCGACGGCCGTCGTGACCACCTACCAGCGCATCAACGATGCCGATTGGGTGCGGCCGGAAACCCGCTCCATCGGCGGCGGTATTTTTGGTGACGGAATCGCGGCGGTCGTGGCGGGCCTGTTCGGGACCTACGGCCTCACCATCTCCACCGTCAATGTCGGCCTCGTCGCGGCGACCGGGGTCGCAAGCCGGCGCATCGCCTTCCTCATCGCCATCCTGCTGGCCGTGGCTGCGTTCCAGCCCACGTTCATCGGCCTGATCAGCATCATGCCGCCGCCGATCATGGCCTCGGCAGCCCTGTTCACCTCCGTCTTCATCATGATCAGCGGCATCCAGATCATCTCCACCCGCATCCTCGATGCGCGCCGCACGCTGGTGATCGGCGCCGGCATGATGGGGTTCCTGATGGACGCCGTGTCTCCTTCCGCCTTCGCCGGCGCGCCGCACTGGCTGGAGCCTGTGCTGACCTCGCCTCTGGTGCTGGCGACGCTGGTCGCGCTCCTGCTCAATCTTCTCTTCCGCATCGGCATCCGCCGGACCGTCCGCCTGCCGATCGATCCTCAATCCTTCTCGCCCCAGGACGTCGAAAACTTCATCGAGCGCGCGGCCGGCGCCTGGGGCGCGCGGCGCGACGTGATCACGCGCGTCGGCTTTGCGGTGCAGCAGGCAGTGGAGGCGATCATCGAGTTTTGCCGTGTCACGGGTCCGGTCGAGCTCGCCGTGAGCTATGACGAGTTCGATATCGACGCCAGGCTGACCTATGACGGTGTTGCCCTGGAGCTGCCGGAATGGCCGCCTTCCCATGAAGAAGTGCTGGAAGCAGAGGATGGCGCCCGGCGCCTCTCAGGCTTTCTGGTGCGCCAGCAGGCCGACCGCGCGCAGAGCGGAACCGAACGCGGCGCCACGGTCCTCAGGCTGCATTTCGAACATTAGCCCCCCTACCGGATGCACAGATCAGCCACATGCCGAGACATGATCGAGGACGCGGCGGTTGAGATCCGGAAGGGAACTTCCGAAAGCCAATGACAGCCGCAAAGCCGACAATAGCCAACATTCGACGGTGGGTTCCGCACGCGGCCGCCTAGCAAAATGCCA
>JASHVY010000326.1 GCA_030044345.1 Acetobacteraceae bacterium
CTCCAGGCGAAGCAGATGCGCCACGGGTCATGGATCCGAATGCGGGATCGCCCTTTGCGGTCGCCCTGCAGGGCCGCTTTTTTGAATGCCCGGAACTCCTGCACCAGATTGCCCCGGGATAATGCGTCTAGACAATGCGTCCGGACGGTTGCGCTGGAAGCTCCGGATCACGGCACAGAAATGTAACGCGCTGGCCGCGCCAGCCGATATTGGAATGATGTCGAGCGCGGGATGAGATCGCCCACGCTCATGCATCCCGCTCTTGGTCATTGTTTTTCCGCGCGATTCCACCTCCGGCGATCCCGCGCCGGAACTCCGGACGATCGCGGGGGACGGCACTGGACCGAACCCGCAAGCGCTGCCAGGATAGCCGGCGACCATATGAGACTCTTTCTTCCGACTTGGAAAAACAGACGGGCGCAAGCCGCGTCTGTGGCAATCCCGCAGCGGAGGCCAAGCATGCACGGGGGCTGGAAGAGCGCCACCGTTGAGCAGGACATTGCTCGCATCGCGAAAGAAATCGATCAGCGAGGGTACGGCGCGATCGAGAACTATATTTCTAGCGAGGAGCTGGCGCCGCTTCGTGCCTTCGCAGAAATCAGGGTGCAGGAAGCGGGGGGAGAATATGTCGGGCTTGCGGGCGCGGACGCCGTACATGGCACTCTGCTGAGCGAGCTTCCGCGCTCGGCCGAGTTCAGGACTCTCTGCCGGCGGCTTTATGAGCTCGGGACGGGCACATGCGCCCCGGAGGGAGATTTTTATCAGGTTCTGAGATGTCTCCAGGGGTCGAGCGGGCAGCGTCATTCCCATCGGTTCCACTACGATTCGTATGTCCTGACCGCGCTCATTCCCATCACGATTCCGGAAACGGGGATGTCGGGAGATCTCGTTCTCCTGCCCAATGCGAGAGCGATACGATCCTCGTATCTTGCGAACATGCTGGACAAGATCGCGGTCGATAATCCGCTCTCTCAAGCATTCCTGCGCGCGGCTGCGCGGAGAAACCGTCTCGGCATGGTGAGGATCAGGTTACGGCCAGGAAACATTTATTTCTTCTGGGGCTATCGATCGATCCACGCCAATGAGGCCTGCGATCGTGACAGGCTGCGCGCAACAGCCCTGTTTCATTATGCAGATCCGCATCAGCAGAGCTGGGCGCGCGGGATGATCAGGGGCGCGCGGACACGCATAGGACGCAGCCTGCCCGGGACAGCAGAGGGGCGGACTGCGCAGCCTTTCTGAGTATCTTCACGGCGTTGGGGGTTCGTCTGCGCCGGAGCAGGGGCTCTTCTCATTCAGGAGAGGCTTCACGATGGCTGAGGCCGCACCCCACCAGAGCGCCATGGCCAGGGAGGGCCAGACAATTCCCAGCACCGGGGCGGCAAGGAGATATTCACTCGGCATGGCCGATGTTGCCCCTCATTCGACGCGGCACACCAGGACTCTATACAATTATTCGAATTGCGACAGAATTGGAGAGGGGGCGGCGTTTCTTGGCGGTCGGCCGGTCTTGGTGGTCGGCTAGTCTTGGTGGTCGGCTGGGCAGCGCCGGCGCAGCGCTCAGCTCCCCGCAAGCTGAAGGCATTTCCCCGCCGCGACCGCCGATTGGCGGGCATCGCCGCGATCGATGGTGCCGGCCATGGCGAGCTTCCGGGTATTGGCCGTCACCAGCGAACGCAGGTTGGCATTCGGCGTGAGCTGGGGAAGGGTCGTATTGAAGATCGTCTGCGCATCCTTCGGCAACTGCGCTGCGCAGGCATTGGCTGCCGCTTGATCGGCGCGTGCGCGGCCGGCCCCGATGACAATCGGCAGAGAGAGAACCATGGCGAAGGCGACAGGCGCCGTGAGCCGGACAATCATCGATCTTGCTCCTCTCCATATCAATCCGTGTTCGAGAGACGGGAACGCGATCCGCCGCCCGTGCACCGGGTTTCGGGATGGCGCAAATTTCCCACACGGGGCCAGGACAATTCATCGGGATTGCGCCATCCTCACAATTGTCCCTCATGCCGGCGTGATGGGGCACCGTCAAGGCCCGCCCGGCCGGCACCGGCCGATGGATCGCGAACATTGGCGGGCATTGCGAAACGGAGGCCGAAGCAGGAGAATATTTTTAGAGAGTATCATTCCAATTCTGTCTTCGTCTCGCGATCAATTTCACGACCCTGGCAGCGAATGCACTGATTCTGTCGAATCCCGTATTGATTTAGACTTCCGGGTTCAAATACGACACTTGTCTGCCGGGCGTCGCGGCTGTGGGCTCGCAACCGTTCTCACGGTGCCTGAGCATTGCCCGCGCCGCACGCGGCGGGAGGGCGTTCATGAAACGTAACATCTGTCACTTGCTGATCGCGGCGGTCCTGGTCTGGCTCGCAGCCCCGGGGCCGGCGAGAGCCACCGATCCGGCCGAGGACCAGCCGTTCCTGCTCTCCATGCCGGATCTCTCGAGCCCTCGCGCAACGATCGCTGCATTGCGCACCAATACCGACAACGCCCTTGAGGATCTCCTCTCGCACGGCCTGACGTGGAACCCGCGCCCTGCCGTGCTCAGAATGATCGCGACATTCGACATCGGGAGCCTGCCCTCTCCACGCCAGACCATGGCGGCCGTGACCGCCGCCGCCGAGCTTGCTTTCGTGATCGAGAAGCTGCCGCCGGGCAGGCTGGCCGGCGCCCCGGGTCTCGCCGAGGTCCGGCGAGCCCATATCGGCCAGTGGCGCGTGCCGGGAACGCCGATCGTCATCACCGAGATCGCGAGCGGGCCGCGCGCCGGCGACTTCGTTTTCTCGCGCGGGACGGAGGCGATGGCCGGCAGGCTTTACCAGGCCATGAAGCAGGAAATCGGCCAGGGCGCCGGATATCTCACCCCTGTCGATGTCTGGAGCTATTCCCCCGGACCGCTCATCCCGCGATCGCTGATCCGGGCGCTCCCCCATCCATTGTTGAGACCGGTGCTGGGCCAGGCTGTCTGGCAATGGATCGGGCTCGCCCTGCTCGCGCTCATCTCGGTCGCTGCCATGATCCGGACCGCGCGCTGGGGCATTCGTCATGACGGTCACGAAACAAGGGTGGCCCGGCGCTACGGCCAGGTCCTCGCGCCCGTGGCGATCTGCGCGATCAGCGCCGTGACGCTCATCCTGTCGTTCTATGGTCTGAAAATCTGGGGCGGCACGCTCGAGTTCCTGATCACGCTCGTGAACCTGGTCTTCTATGTCAGCATCACCTGGCTTGCGGTCGCAGGGATCCGTCGCGCCCAGGACGGGATGATCGCGTCCTTCGGCGTGCTCCGCAGCAGCATCGACGGTCAGCTCATCAACGTCGTCGGCACTCTGGTCAGCATCGCCATCGTCCTTTTCGCGATGTTCTTCATTGCCGATTTCGTCGGCATCCCGCTGGGTCCGCTGCTTGCCGGCCTCGGCATCGGCGGGCTTGCGGTCGCGCTCGCGGTCCGCCCGACCCTGGAGAACCTCATCGGCGGGCTGACGCTGTTTGCCGACCGCCCCGTTCATGTCGGCGATTATTGCCAAATCGGCGAGGAGATGGGGGCGGTGGAGGAGATCGGCCTCAGAACCACCAAGATCCGCCGTGTGGATGACGTGCTGGTCACCATCCCGAATGCCGAGATGGCCCAGATCCGCATCACCAACGCAGCCCGCCGCCGCAAGTTCCTGTTCAACCCGACCCTTGGGTTCCGCTACGAGACCACCGCACAGCAGCTCAAGGAGATCGAGGCCGGCATTCTCGAGATGCTCGCCCGCCATCCCCGCGTGCTCGATGACGGGGTTCGGGCACACCTGGCGGGATTCGGCGATTTCTCCGTCAATCTCGAGATTTTCGCCTATCTCGACGTGAAGCGGGTTGCCGACTTCGCGGAGGTGCGCGAGGAGCTCAATTTCCTGATCCTGGAGATCGTCAAGGCGGCCGGCGCTTCCTTTGCGTTCCCGTCACAAACAAACTATCTCGCGCATGACACACTGCCGGGTGGGGACGGCGTGGTAGGAGACAAAGGTTGATCGGGAGCGTGCCGCCGTGGCGCAACCCCGTGACCGCAACGGAGGTCTTCATGCGCCTGCCGCTCATTCCCCCCGCCGAGCTCACCGCCGAACAGAAGCCTTTGTATGAAGACATGCGCAAAGGCATCGAGCAGAATTTCCGGGGCTTCAAGGCGATCGCGCCGGACGGCGCGCTGATCGGCCCATGGAACCCTTGGCTGCGCTGGCCGAAACTCGGCGGCCCGGTCTGGGAGCTGACCAAGGCGCTCTCATTCTCGCCCACCTTGCCGCGTGCCGTGCGCGAGGTGGCGATCCTGGTGACAGGGACGAAGTTCCACGCGGCCTATGAGCTTTACGCCCATATCCTTGCGGCCGAGCTGCGCGGCCTGCCGGACGATACGATCGCGACCATTGTTGCCGGGCAACGGCCGAGCGATCTGACACGCGAGCAGGCGATCGCCTATGATATTGCCTCAGCACTCGTGGGCGGCGGCGGCCTGACCGAGCTGAGCTGGCACCAGGCGGTGGAAACCTTCGGCGAGGCAAGCGCGGCTGAGCTGATCTATCTGGTCGGACTCTATTGCCTCGTCTCCGTCACCCTGAACGGGTTTGACGTGCCGGTTCCGGAATAGATCGATTCAGAACCGCTTTGGCATCGCGGCGAGAGCCTCCGGGGTATCGACGTCGCGCAGCACGGCGTCGTCCCCCATCTCGACCTCGGCAACCGCCTCCATGTGCCGCGCAAGCAGGAAACGCGCGCCGTTATCGCCGGTGATCTCCAGAATCTCGGAGAAATAGCGCCGATCCCAGAGCATCGGATTGCCCTGCTTGCCGCGGAAATTGGGCAGCACGATCGTGCGGCCTTCCTCGGCGTCATAGGCGGCGAGGAGCCGGTCGATCATTCTTCCCGTAACGAGCGGCATATCGCCGAGGCAGATGACCGCGCCTGCACATTCGGACGGCACCGCCGCGATGCCGGCCTTGAGGCTCGCCGAGAGGCCCTGGGCGTAATCCGGCGCATGCACGAGCCGGACGGGCCGTCCGGCCAATGCCCGCTCAATCTCTTCCGCCTGATGGCCGGTCACGACCAGCACCGGCCGGGCGGCGGAAGAAAGCACATTGTCCACCACGCGGGTGATCATCGGCTTGCCGTTCTGGCCGGGCAGCAGCAGCTTGTTGAGCGGCGCCATGCGCCGCGACCGGCCGGCCGCAAGGACAATGGCGGCAATGGCCGGCCGCGCACGGGGCGCGGTGCCGATGCGCGGCGTGGCGGGCGCGGCATCGCGCGGCATCGGCCGCGTCTCGATCTCCTTGAGCAGCCCGCCGATCCCCATCGAAGCGACCTCGGCGGCGCCCACTTTCTCGCCGGCGAAGAGGCGCGAGAACACGAAATCGATGCCGTTGACCTTCGGGCTGCGCGCGCAGCCAGGGAGAACCAGCGCCGGTTTTTCGCCGATCTCGCCGAGACAGATCAGATTCCCCGGATCGACCGGCATGCCGAAATGAAGGATATGTCCGCCCGCCTGAACGATTCCTTCGGGACCGACATCGCGCCGGTCCACCACCGCCGAGGCGCCGGCCACGAGCAGGATATCCGCCCCATCGGCGAGGAGCTTGCGCAAGGCCGCGGCGACCGGCTCGGCAATATGCTTCGTGCGCAGCGGCGGCAGGAGCGCGCCGGTCAACGCCGTGACGCGGGATTCCGTCGCCCGGATCGTATGCTCGATGGCGCTCTCTTTGATCCCCGGAAGCTCGGTCAGCACCAGCCCGACGCGGAGATGGCGAAAGGGAAGAAGCCGCAGCAGCGGCCGCTCCTGTCGGGAGAGGGCCTCCGCGACCGCGAGCGTGGTGCCCGGCACGGCGAAGGGAATGATCTTGATGGTGGCGACCATCTCCCTCGGCGCAACCACGGCATGATCGGGCAGTGTCGCGAGTGTCACCGCCTCGTCCAGCCGGTTCAGCCGCTCGATCTTGTCGGTGTCGATGCGCAGCAGTCCCGGCGCCTCGGCATGGAGATTGACGCGCCCGGTCGCGGCGCGCGAGCGGCCGAGGAGCGGGGAGAGGAGCGCGTTCGCAAGCCGATCGGCCGCGACGTCCTCCGGCACGTCGCCCGGCTCGAGGCGCGCGGCGATGACGCTCGGATGGCCCGCCGCGCCAAGCGCGGCCAGCGCCTCCTCGTCGAGTACGGACCCCTTGCGCAGC
>JASHVY010000035.1 GCA_030044345.1 Acetobacteraceae bacterium
CGACATCTCGGGCACCACCTGTCCGTCCCGGCCTCTGACGCCCGGCACATCCGTCAGCAGCAGGAAGCGGTCGGCCTTGAGCGCGCCCGCCACCGCGCCGGCCACCGTGTCGGCGTTGATGTTGTAGGTCTGTCCGGCAGCATCCATTCCGACCGGCGCGACCACCGGCACCAGCCCGGCGCCCGTCAGCGCGTCGATCACCCGCACATCGACTTCTTCCGGCTCGCCAACGAAGCCGAGATCAAGAACCTGCTCTATATTGCTGTCGGGATCACGGCGGCAGCGCTGCACCTTGCGCGCCCGGATCAGCCCACCATCCTTGCCGGAGATGCCGACGGCGAGCGCCCCGGCGCGCGTGATCAGCCCGGCCACCTGTTTGTTGACGGTGCCGGCAAGCACCATTTCCACCACCTCCACCATCGCCGCATCCGTCACCCGGAGCCCATCGACGAAGGTTGAAGGGATGGCAAGCCGTTTCAGCATGGCACTGATCTGCGGGCCGCCGCCATGCACCACCACCGGACGGATTCCCACTTGCTTGAGCGCCGCGACATCGCGTCCGAACTCCGTGGCGAGACTCTCCTCGCCCATCGCGTGGCCGCCGTACTTGATGACGATGGTGCTGCCCGAGTAACGGCGGAGGAACGGCAGAGCGTGCGCGAGAACGCGCGCCACCTCCGCCGCCTCAGCGAGTGGCTCCGCCTTCCCCGCTTCGATCGTTTCCGCCATGACCGCTCAGCGCCTCCCTGCCGCGCGGCTGCGGGTACGGCCCTGCGCGTCCGGGGTCAAGCGCCGAGAAGGGCGAGCGCTGCCCTGAGCTCAGCTATCCCAGCCCCACTCCGGCTCGATGTGGCAAGCACCTCGGGGTAGGCGGCCGTGTGCGCCCGCGCGAGGCGGACCAGCGCGTCTTTCTGCGCGGCAAGCTCCGCCTCCGTGAGCGCATCGGCCTTCGTCAGGACGAGCTGGAACGTCACCGCCGCCCCATCGAGGATCGCCATCACCGCTTCATCCGCTGGCTTGGGCGCGTGCCGCGCATCGAGAAGAAGCAGCACCCGGCGCAGATTCGCCCTCCCGCGCAGATAGGCGAGCATCAGGCCCTGCCATTCCCGCGCAAGCCTGTGCGGTGCCTTCGCATAGCCGTAGCCCGGCATATCGACGAGCGTAAGCCGCCCCGAGAGGTCGAAGAAGATGAGCTCGCGCGTCCGCCCGGGCGTGGTGGAGACGCGGGCAAGCGCATGACGCCCCGTGAGCGCGTTCAGGAGCGAGGATTTTCCGACATTGGAGCGGCCGGCGAAGGCGATTTCCGGCGCGGTTGCGGGCGGAATTCGCGCCCGCTCTCCGGCCGCGGCCGCAAAACGGCATTCACCCGCGAAGAGAACGCGCCCAAGTTCCAGAGCGTCCTTACGCTCCGTCTCGCTGTCGGTCAGGGTCGTGCGAGCTTCGGCTTGGGCAGGCGGGCGCGACGCATGATCACCCATTGCTGCCCGGCGGAAAGAAGATTGTTACAACTATAGTAGATGACGAGCCCGACCGGAAAATGCGCGAGCATGAAGGTGAAGATCACCGGCATGAAAAGGAAGATTCGCGCCTGCACCGGATCGGGCGGTGTCGGGTTGAGCCGCTGCTGGAGGAACATCGTACAGCCCATGATCAGCGGCCAGGCGCCGATATGCAGGAATGGCGAGATCGTCTCGGGGTTGAAAGGGATGAGGCCGAACAGGGTGAAGAGGTTGGTCGGATCCTGCGCCGAAAGATCGTGGATCCAGCCGAAGAATGGCGCCTGACGCATCTCGATCGTGATGAACAGCACCTTATAAAGCGCCCAGAACACCGGCACCTGGATCAGCATCGGCAAACAGCCGGAGGCTGGGTTCACCCCTTCCGTCTTGTAGAGCGCCATCATCTCCTGCTGCTGACGCTGCGGCTCGTCCTTGAAGCGCTCCTTGATCGCCTGCATCTTCGGTTGCAGCAGACGCATCCGGCTCATCGACTTGAAGGATTTGTTGGCGAGCGGGAAGAAGGCCGCGCGCAGGCAAATGGTGAAGGCCATGATCGCGAGGCCAA
Organism: Acetobacteraceae bacterium; assembly: GCA_030044345.1. Lineage (GTDB taxonomy): Bacteria > Pseudomonadota > Alphaproteobacteria > Acetobacterales > Acetobacteraceae > JAKAWQ01. Next base: position 2,065 of record JASHVY010000035.1, read on the forward strand.
AATTGCCGAGCAGGCGGTTCAGAAAGTCGAGCGCGAAGAAGGTCGGCTCGGTGACGATGTAGAAATAGCCGAAATCCACCGCCTTCTCGAAAGAGGGGATATGCAGCTCGGACTGATAGCGCTGCAACAGGCTCACCACCTTCGCGCCGGCGAAGACGTGCTCGACGATCCCAACGCTCGCGCCGGGAGCAAGAGTTTCGGGATCGGCGGCGATGAAATCCACCTGATAGCGGTCCCCGCCATCTTCCACGAGATGGCGAAAGGTCGTGATGCCCGCCTCGACCTGATCGGGCACCAGGGCGACGAGCCAGTATTTGTCCGTAATGCCGGCCCAGCCGCCCGCACCCTCGGAGTGGAAGACGACCCCACCCGGCTTGTCCTTCGAATCGCTCCGCATCCCCGAATAGGAATATTGATGGAGCGTGCCATGCAGGACGCCGAGCGGCCCCTCCTGCAACAAATACGAGCCCTGAACGGTGGGCGTATAATCGCGCCGCACACGCGCCCAGGGGTAGAGCGCCACCGTCGTCGTGCCGCTGTTCGCAACCTGCTGAACGATGCGGAACATGTAATGATCATCGACGTTGAGCACGATGCGGAAGAGAAGCCCCGCTCCGTTGTTCCATGAGAGCGTCACCGGATGGCCGGGGGAAAGCGGACCCGGCGCCGCGCTCCAGACCGTATTCTCATCCGGCAGCTTCACATCGGTGCCGGGCGCGGCGGACCAGCCGAGCTGGACATAATAGGGCCTCTCTCCGCTGACCGGAGAGAGGAGCTGCACCAGCGGGGAATCCTCGGCGACGGTCTCGCGGTAATCGCGCAGAACGATCCGGTCGAGGCGCGCACCCTGCAGATCGAAGCTGCCCTCGAGCGCGGGTGCGCTGATGGCGAGCTGCGGCCCGCTTTTTACGGCCGGCG
>JASHVY010000327.1 GCA_030044345.1 Acetobacteraceae bacterium
AGCACGAAGTCCGGATATTGCTCGGCGGCGAGCGTGCTCACCGAAACCGGCCGCCGCCCCGCATAGTTGAATGGCCCGCCCGGCGCCAGCAGGAGCGCGCTGATCTCGGAAAACAGCGTCGCGTAAATCGCCTCACGTCCAAGCGCCATCAGAACACATCCCCCGGAAACGCCCAATCCCGATAGGGTTCGAGCATCGCTTGCGTCGTCGGGTGCAGCGCCTGGCTCATATAGCTCACGCGCTGCGGCCCCTCGCCTGCCCCGCTATCCCCCACCCGCGTGCGCTGCTTGAAGGTCAGCGCCACCTGCTGCATGCAGGCCACGGCAATTCCTTCCGGAAGCAATGGCGCGCTCGGAAACAGCCCCACCGCCTCGGCCGTCGCCTGCCACGTCACGCTTCCATCCGCCACGCTCGCGCCAAGCTGTGCCGGCCAGGCAGGCTCACTCACACCGCTCGTCCCACCAACACTCGTCGTGAAGACGAAGCCGTTCGCCGCCACTTCCGCGTTCGCCGCGAATTCCGTGCTCGGTGTCCATGCCGGCAGCCCTGCCACGGCAATCATTCCGGGCGTAATGAAGCCCGCCGAATAGACCACCTGCACATTCCGCACGCCGCGCACGAATCGCTGTGGAAACCCGGCAATTCCCGGTGAGAGATAAAGGAAACGATCGTCGAACGTGTAGCCGCCATGGCTTTGCGTTGGCGGATTCCCGGCCGGCGGAATCGGCCTCGTCTCGACAATGACGCGCGCCACCCCGATCACCGGAAAATGCCTGAGCGCCAGGCTCGTCTGCCCGGTGCCGTTGCGCATCTCTATCCAGCTCCGCGCTATCAGCTCACGCCCGAGATAAGCCTCGATCGACCGGCTCACCCCGGAAATCAGCATCGCGAGCACGCCATCCGAAGCGCTCGTGCCCGAGAGCGGCGGGCTGATGAAGGCCTTGGCAGCACTGAGGCTCGCCAGATCGCGCGGGTCCGCCATCATGCCTTCCCCTGGCCGGAACCCGAAGGCCAAATTCGCCCGGCATCATCCGCTCTCCGCGTCTTTCCCGCTTCCGCGGATGGCGGCCGCTCTTTCGCCACCGCAAATCCGGCACCGAGCCCGAGCAGATACACCCCGAGATCGTCCGGAACTGTGATGATTCCGAACCGATCCGGGGCAAATTCCTGCTGCCGGGCCGAGACCGCGGTCACCCCTTCCGGCACTCGCACCCGCACGGCTCAAAGACTCACGATGCCGGAAGGCGCATTGAGATTGGTGATCGCCGCGAAGGCCGGCGTGAAATAGCAGGCGAATACCTCGTCGCAATAAACACCATATTCATAGCGCCGGCTCTGGAATGGCCATTGGATCTGGTAATAATCCTGCCGCACATGCGCCTCGAGCAGGTTGGGCACGCCCGCGAGCTCATAGGGTGTGCGATCGGACCAGAACAGGATCGTCCCCGGCGGCAGGAACGGGTGCACCTCGATATCGAGCGTATTGCCGAACCATTTGTTGAGATAGCTGGTCACCCGCCGCCCGGCGACGATGCGTCCGGTCTCGGCATCCGCATCGAAGAGAATGCGGAACGCCGCCGCCGCGTTCTGCCCGAGCATCGTCCCCATGAAATTCTGAATATCGGCAGCCGACATCAGAATCCGGTCGAACCCGAGCTTGTACTGGTCATAGGCCGCGCGCAGCACCGCGTCGAACTCGGCGATGTTCGTCCCCGAAATGGTGAGCCCGCTATTGCCCGCCGGCGCCGTATAGATCAGCGAGCCGCCGCTGCTCAGCGAGACATTGCCCGGCAGGTTCGGGTTGGTTGCCATCGCCGTTCCCGGCGCGGCGCCGAACACGCTGCCGAAAATCTGGGAGAGCACGCCATCCGGCAGCAAAAGATTCGTCGAGTTGTCGAGGAAAACCCCGTTCGCCTGAAGCGACGTCAAAGGCTGGTTCGTGCTCGCGCCGGGCCCGCCAATCACCACCTGGTTCGAGGTGCTGATCCCACGGAAAAAGAGAGAGGTGCCGGCCGTGCCGGCAAACCAGGCATAGGCCACCGCCCCCGGCACCGTCGCCACCGTCGCGGTCACCACCTGGTTGGCGCTCACCGTCACGCTCGCCACCGCGCTCGGCCGGGCCGATCCTCCGCCGAAACTATCGACCGAGCCATCGGCATTGGTTTTGGTGATCTGGCCTGGAACCCCGCCCGTCGCGGTGGCGCTGTTCCACATCGTGGTATTGATCCAGCCATAGCCCGAGAGCGCCACGCACGCCACGAAGGCAGTGCCGGCCGCCCAGCTTCCGGACGTTCCCCCCGCCGCAAGCGTCGGTGTCGGCGTGGTGCCGAGCGGCGTGCTCGCATTGCCGAGGATCAGCGCCTGCTCCTCGCCGATCATCACGCTGCGCAGTGTCGATTGCACTGCAACCCCAAGCGCGTCCGGCGTCAGATTCTCCGCGCCCAGCCGCGCCTCGAACGTCACCGAGCTTTCGAGCCCGAGCGTCTTGTAGCTTGCCTGCTGATCCTCCTCCGTAACGGCGATCCGCCCGCCGCGATTGCCTTCGCTCACGCCAAGCGCGATCGCGCCGGGATTGATCGCGGTGATGCGCTTCCAGTGGAAGGCATTGCCGCCATCGGCCCCCACGCGCGGCAACCGGCTGATTTCGGGAATCAGTTCCTGGAACGGATAGAGAAGCTGCACCACAGGCCGCAGATCGAACCACAGCAGGCCAGTGCCTTGGGCGATCGTGTCGGCCTTGGCGATGGTCCCGAGCCTGCTGCCGAGACCTTTGATGAAGCCGTCATTGGCGAGCAGGGCCGAGATGATGTCATTGTTCAGCATGGGCATGTCTCCTTATCGGCCCGAACGTCCGGCACCCGCGCCGCCGCGAAAGCTTGGATCGCCAATCACCGGGCGCGCAAAAATCCCCGCATTGGCAATCATGTTGCCGATCAGCCGGGCGCCGGCAGCCTGGCGCTGCGCCGGCTCGACCGCGTCGAGATTGACCCCCTTGAGCAGTGTCTCCATCGCGCTCGGCTCATCGGCCTCGCTCACCCCGAACGCACCGCGCGGCACGGCAAACAATTTTGCCCTCGGTGAAGCTGGCATTTTCTCGAGCGCCTCGACCTTCCCACGCAGATAGGCAGCCTCCGCCAGTGCATCCGCCTCGCGCTTCGTCAGCACGCTCCGCGCGGCCTTCCCCGGATAGGGCCTGTCCGCTTCATAGTTCGGCACATTCCCCCCGGTCATCTGGTCGAGCCCGAGAGGCATAAGCCCGCTTCCCGGCTCATAGATCCCGGCTTCCTCATCACCCGGTTCCTCTCCGTGCTCGCCCACATGTCCGGTTGAAGCCGCGCCGAGCGCCGCGGCCATGTGATGATGCGCGAGCACATGCTGCTCCTGCGCACGCTCCAGATGCTGCACCGCCCGCACCAACTGCGCCGGCGCATTCATTCCGTCATCTCCCTCATCCTGGCTGGCCGCGCGCGCCGCACCCGCCAGGCACGCAATGCCCGCGCCCAGGCATTTGTGCGCCTCGCCAAGATGCCGCATCGCCTTCTTCAAATGTCCCGCATGCGCACCGTCCGGCGCACGCTTACCCACATCGCCTTCCGCCATCCTCGTCACTCCCAGAGCGTGATGACCGGAGGTGGAATCACCGGAGGTCTGGATCACGCGAGAAATCAAAGACCGAGAGCGGGATGGGTGAGTGCAAGCGATCTCATCCCGCGCGAGAGCGTGATGACCGGAGGTGGAATCACCGGAGGTCTGGATCACGCGAGAAATCAAAGACCGAGAGCGGGATACGTTCGTTTGCACTCCCACATCCCGCTCCTGTGAAATCGTATCGGCCGCGTTTGGCCCCGCCGGGTCGATCACGAGGCGCCATGCCGCAATGATCCGCTGCCGGATCGCAGCGAGCTCTTCAGCCGTATATTCGGCCGCATTCCGCTGCTGATGGATGTAGCTCCAAGCCGCGCGGATATGCTCTTCCGTATCGATCGGGTAGCGCTTGCGCCGATCCGGAAGGTACCCTGGATCGGCATAATCCGTCTCTTCGCCCGGCGCCTCCGCCTCTGCGGCCTCGTCCGCTCGCGCTGCCTTGA
>JASHVY010000328.1 GCA_030044345.1 Acetobacteraceae bacterium
TAGAGCAGATCGCGATCAGCCGGAATCGGCTGATCGCGTGAAGATGCTCGCGAAACAAATAGATAGAGCGGTTTGCGTGAGCCAATGCGAACGCAAATCGCTCTAGAATCGTCTGAATCACCGGAATTGCTGAAGGTGCCCCGCGACCTCGAAGGATCCTTCCCAGATCATCCGGAGCGACACCGAAAGCACGATCAGCAGGCCGATCCAGGCGATCCATCGCCGCCGCTCGAGCAGCCGGGAAACGAGGTCCGCCGCCACGCCCATCAGCAGGACCGAAAGCGCGAGCCCGAACACCATCACCCATGGATGCGCGTGCGCCGCACCGGCCACGGCGAGCACATTGTCGAGGCTCATCGAAAGATCGGCGAGCACGATCCGTCCCATCGCGCCGGCCATGCTCCGGGGCTTCGGCGGGCCCTGCCTGCCCGGGTGCCTGCGGGCGCGCGAGAACTCGCGAAAGCTCTTCCAGGCGACCCAGAGCAACAGCAGCCCGCCGGCAAGCTGCAGGCCGATCACCGCGAGCAGCCCGAGCGCGCCGATCGCAAAACCGATCCGGAGCAGGGCTGCTGCGCCCACGCCGAGCACGATCGCCCGGCGCTTCCTTCCCTCTTCGAGGCCGGCAACCGCGAGCCCCACCACCACCGCATTGTCCCCGGCGAGCACGAGATCGATCAGCAGCACCTGGGCCAGGGCCGCGAGTTCGGGCAGGAGGCCGGAAAAATCCATCCGCTCTTCCCGCCCGCCGGCGCGGCCTTGTCAAGCGCCCGCGCGCGGCGCTAGCGAAAGCGGCGAAGAAGGAATTTCCGGCGATGATCCCGCGCTACAGCCGCCCCGAGATGGAGAAGATCTGGTCGCCCGAGGCGCGGTTCGGCATCTGGTTCGAGATCGAGGCGCTCGCCGCCGAGGCGATGGCCGCCCTCGGGCAGATCCCAAGCGAAGCGGCCGCGATCATCCGCGAGAAAGGATCAAAGGCCACAGCCGCGATCGGCCCTGCCGAGCTCGCGCGCATCGCGGCGATCGAGGTGGAGACGCGCCACGACGTCATCGCCTTCCTGACCTGGCTCGGCGAGGCGATCGGTCCGGAGAGCCGCTTCCTTCATCTCGGCCTCACCTCCTCGGACGTGCTCGATACCACCTTTGCGGTCCAGCTTGCCCGCGCCGCCGATCTCCTGCGCGCCGATATCGAAAGCCTGCGCGCCGCGCTGAAGACCCGCGCCTTCGAGCACAAATACACGCTCACCATCGGCCGCAGCCACGGCATCCATGCCGAGCCCACCACCTTCGGCCTCAAGCTCGCCGGCCATTATGCCGAGTTCTCCCGCAATCTCGACCGGCTCGCCGCGGCGCGGGCGGAGATCGCGGTCGGCGCGATTTCCGGGGCGGTCGGCACCTATGCCCATCTCGATCCGCGGATCGAGGCCTACGTTCTGCCGGCGCTCGGCCTCGGGCCCGAAACCATTTCCACCCAGGTGATCCCGCGCGATCGCCATGCCGTTTTCTTCTCGATGCTCGCCGTCACCGCCTCGGGCATCGAAAGGCTGGCAACCGAGATCCGCCATCTCCAGCGCTCCGAGATCCGTGAAGCGGAAGAATTCTTCCATCCCGGCCAGAAGGGCTCGAGCGCGATGCCCCACAAGCGCAACCCGGTGCTCTCCGAGAATCTCACCGGGCTTGCGCGCCTCGTGCGCGCCTCCGTCATCCCCGCGCTCGAGAATGTGGCACTCTGGCATGAACGCGACATCAGCCATTCGAGCGTCGAGCGCGTGATCGCGCCGGATGCCACCATCGCGCTCGATTTCGCGCTCACCCGCGCCGCCGGCCTGATCGCGCGCCTCACCGTCTATCCGGAGCGCATGCGCGCCAATCTCGAAAGCCTCCGCGGAGTCATTCATTCCGGCGAAGTGCTGCTCGCGCTGACGCGCGCGGGATTCCTGCGCGAGGATGCGTACCGCATCGTCCAACGCAACGCCATGGCGACGTGGGAAGCCTTGGGGGAAGCACCCGGCACACCGCGGGGGAAGAGTTTTCGCGAGAATCTCGAAGCGGATCCGGAGATCGCGGGCCGCCTGCCGAAAGCCGCGCTCGATGCGGCGATGGACCCCGCGCTTCATCTCTCCGCCCTCGATCAGCTTTTCATCCGTGCCTTCGGCGAACCGGGCCCCGCGCTGGCTGAAGCGGCATGAAACGCCCCGCGCGCGATTGACTCGCCTCCCACCCCCGCGTGCTCCCCCGGAAAGGGGAGAAGGACGATGAGCGAAAACGAACGTCGCGCGGCGGGCGCCCTCGCCGCGGTTTTTGCCATGCGCCTGCTCGGCCTCTTCATGATCTACCCGGTGTTCGAGGCTTATGCGCACGGATTGCGCGACGCCACGCCGGTGATGATCGGGCTCGCGCTCGGCGCCTACGGCCTCACCCAGGGGCTCCTGCAGATCCCGTTCGGCCTTCTCTCCGACCGCATCGGCCGCAAGGTCATGATCACGATCGGGTTCCTCTTCTTCGCCGCCGGCAGCGTCGTTGCCGCGCGCGCGGGCACGATCGAGGGCGTGCTGATCGGCCGCATCCTCCAGGGCGCGGGCGCCGTCGGCTCGGTGATCCTCGCCCTCGTCGCGGACCTCACGCGTCCGGAGGTGCGCACGCGCGCGATGGCGATGGTCGGTGTCACGATCGGGCTCGCCTTCGTTGTCGCGATCGTCCTCGGCCCCGTCTTCAATGCCTTGATCGGCGTTCC
>JASHVY010000329.1 GCA_030044345.1 Acetobacteraceae bacterium
CTGGCGCGTGGTGCAGCTCACGTGCACCGCCTGCTGCACTGCCTGATAGATGGTGGCGGCGGGCAGGCGCAGCAGGGTGCCGATGCCGGCCGCCTGGGCCGGACAGAGATGGGCAATATGGTCGATCTTGTGCGCGTGCAGTGAAATCGCGCGGGCGAGGTCGATCTGGATCTCATAGCCGGTCGCGATTCCGCGCAGAAGATCGCCCCCGGAACGACCCGTAGCCTGTGCGACGGCGAGGATGGGCGGGATGTTGTCACCGGGATGGGAGTACTCGGCAGCGAGGAAGGTGTCGTGCATATCGAGCTCGCGCACCGCGACGCCGTTTGCCCAGGCTGCCCATTCCGGACTCACGGTACGCGATGCAGGCAGGCCGAAGAGGCCGGCACCGAATTTGCGCGGATGGCTGAGCGCCATTGCTCGTGCGGTGGTTGGCGGACGGCGGTTGATGGCGGCGATTGCCACCGCGGCGTTGTCGATGATGCGGTTGATGATCATCTCCTCGACCGCCAGCGTGATGCCGACCCGATCCGCCGCCACCGCGGCAATCTTCCAGGCGAGCTGTTCCTCGCGCGGCAGGCGTTCCTGCGATGGATGGACCCGGACCTCGTGCAGGATCATGCCGCTTCCTCCAGAACCCAATTGCGTGGGTCTTGCCTCTCGCGTGATGACCGAAGGTGGGATCACCGTAGGTCTGAATCACGCGATAAAACAATGACCGAGAGCGGGATGGATGAGCGCGAGCGACCTCATCCTGCTCAAGACCTTCGTAAGGTCCGGGCGTGCGCTCGGCAAGCGCGCGCCCCGGGATGCGAGCCCTCGCATCCCGGTGCCGAGCTCGGTTGCCGCTGCTCTCGCCGCCACCTATAACCCGCTGGTTCACGGCCACGGGAGAGGTGCCGGAGTGGTCGATCGGGACGGTCTCGAAAACCGTTGTACGCTTCTGCGTACCGTGGGTTCGAATCCCACCCTCTCCGCCAATCTGCGCTACACCGCGCCAGACTACGCCGCGTCGCCGAAGGCAATGCCTGTGGAACGAGGTTGAAGGCCGCCGCTCGGCAGCCTATTGTGGTCACAAGTGATCACATGTGATGCGGAGGTCCAATGTCCACCGTCAATCTGAAAGACGCCAAAGCGGGCTTTTCCGCTCTGGTCGATGACGCGATCAAGGGTGAGTTCGTGACGATCACCCGTCACGGCAAGCCCGCTGCCGTGCTGGTATCCGTCGAGGCGGCGGAAATTGCGCGCAAGGCTCTCGGACGGACGCGCTCCGGCCTCGCCGCCTATTTGCGAACCTTTCCTGGCGGCGAATTCGAGCGCAATCGCAGTCCGTCCCGAGGCGTCGAACTTTGAGAGGCTTCCTGCTCGACACCAATGTCGTCTCGATGCTTTCGCCGTCCGCGCCAGACGTGTCGGCGTCCTTCCTCGACTGGCTGGAGCGCATGGATGGCGAAGGCCGGATTTTTCTGTCGGTCGTCGCCGTCCACGAAATCGAAAAGGGGATTGCCCTGCTCAACCGCAAGGGCGCGTCGGCGAAGGCGGCGGGCCTGACAGGCTGGCTCGCCGGCCTGGTCGCGGGCTACAACGACAAAATTCTTGGGCTGGATGCGGCTACGGCGGCTGTTTCGGGGCGGTTAGAAGCCTCCGCCACGGCGAGCGGACACACTCCTGGAATGGCGGACGCTGTCATCGCCGGGATCGCGCACGTGCACGATCTCATCGTCGTTACCCGCAACATCAAGCACTTCCTGCCCTTCGGGATCAATGTGTCGTCGCCGGACGCAGTTGCTGGAAGCGAGTGAGCGAGCGGGGCGAGCTTCGCTTGCCGGAAATGCAGCGCCAATATGTCTGGCGGAGCCCGCGCGTTCGTGACCTGATGGACTCGCTCTATCGCGGCTGCCCATCAGGCGCGATCCTGCTCTGGGAAACAGACGAGACCGTGCCGCTGCAAGCCATGGCCGTGAAGCAGCAGGCCAACCCCAATGCCTCAACCCGCTTGTTGCTCGACGGACAGCAACGGCTCACTTCGCTATCCGCCGTCATCTGGGGCCAGCCGGTCACTGTGCGCGGGTGCCAGAAGCCGATTGAGCTGCTGCTCAATTTGGAACATCCCGAACGGCAGGAGATTGTTACCGAAGTCGAGGAAGACACCGAGGACGAGATCGAGAACGACGAAGCAGATTCGACTGAAGACGACCTCCAACGTCGCTTCGAACGGATGACCTTCGTGGTCACGACGGCAAAGCTCACCGTGCTTCCACAATGGGTAAAGGTTTCAGATATCTTCAAGAGTGAAAGCGACACGGCGATCCTCAAGCGTGCTGGGATCAAGGACTTCGAAGACGAGCGCTACGAGCGATATACGGCTCGGCTGGCGCGCGTCCGGGCGATCAAGAAGTATGTCTATCGCATGGATGTGCTGGAGCGCTCGCTGACCTATGAGGAAGTCACGGAGATTTTCGTGCGCGTGAACTCGCTTGGGGCCAAGCTGCTCAGCTCGGACCTTGCGCTGGCGCAGATCACGGCGCGCTGACGGCACAGTTTGGAGGTATTCCAGAAATTTCAGGAAGAATGTGTCAAGCTCGGTTTCGATCTGGATCTCGGCATTCACCTGAAAATTCTTGTCGCTTTCGCGACCGGGCAATCGCGCTTCCTCACGGTGCGCAGCCTGCCCCTTGAGCGTTTACAGGCTGGCTGGAGTGAGGCGACCGAAGGCATGCGCTTCGCGATCAATTTTCTGCGCAACAATGTGAGGATCGACAGCCCGGCGCTGTTATCGTCACCCTTCCTGCTCATCGTTGTCGCCTATTTCGGGCATGCCAAGGGTTTTTCACTTTCGGACAAGGAGGCCGCAGGGCTGCGGCAGTGGGCATTGCTCGCCAATGCCAAGGGGCGCTTTTCGCGAGGGTCGAGCGAAACCATCCTCGACCAGGACCTGGCAACGATCATCAAGGGCGGCGGCGCCGAGGCGCTTATCGATCGGGTAAGACTTAAGTTCGGCCGGCTCGATGTGACCGCAGACGATCTCAAGGGCCGCGACCAGCGCAGCTCGTATTTCAAGACCCTGTTCGTTGCCTTTCGGGCGCGCGATGCGAGGGACTGGGCTTCGAACCTTCAAATCGCGCTCAATCATTCGGGAGCGCAGCATAAACTGGAGTTTCACCACTTCTTCCCCTAAGCGTTGCTGATGAAGGAAGGCTTCACCTCAAGAGAAGCAGACGACATCGCCAACCTGACTTTCATCGGCGGGCGTACCAACCGCAAAATCAGCGATAAAGCCCCAGCCATCCACGTGCCGCCGATCATCGCGAAACAGGATGCGGATCTTTTCAAAATGCAGGATGTGCCCCTGGGCGAGAATCTGCTCGATGTCTTGGCATATCGCAGCTTCCTGGATGAACGGCGACGGCGGCTGGCTTCAACCTTGAATGACTTTCTTGGGGCCCTGCATCAACGGTGTGGCGTCGCCGCCATCGCAGCGGGTAGCATCCCTCCTCACCAGCACGTGTAACCACCGTCGACGAGCACGATGCTTCCTGTCATGTAGCTCGCGGCGTCGCTCGCAAGAAAAAGCATCACATTTGCTATCTCGT
>JASHVY010000330.1 GCA_030044345.1 Acetobacteraceae bacterium
GCAATCAGCCCGATCAGCCCCGCATGACTGCCGCCCATCGCCGCGCCCACCAGGGCACCGACGATCATCAGCGCGAAAGGAAGCAGGCAACCGAGCCCAATCATCGCACCCGAACGCGTGGCATGGGCGGAAAGGCGAGGTCAATACCGGTTTCGATGCGAAACCGAGAAGCGCGGTCCTCTGAGAGCCTGTTTGCGAATGCGGTTTGCGGTGAGTCGGAAGCACCGCAGGCGCTGGACCGGCGCGGCTTTCGAGAACCGGAGCGGAGCGGCCTTAGAAGATCAATATGGCTTCTGGCGGAGCCGGGGCACCCCACGACGGGGTCCCCGCCGACTTGTCGGCGGGGACCCCGAACGTGTTCGTGGGGACCCCGAGCGAAGCGATCCGCCAAAGCTCAAGGGGAAGCCCAAAGGGAAGTCATGAAATTGATCGCCAAACAATCCTGGCCGTGAGCACCGGAAGCGCAGAAAGACGCATCGGACGACCACCACAGTAGCATTCCCGAACAGGCTCTCAGGGGTGCTTGTGGATCGGATCGATCCAGGCCACCGCCTCGGGCTTCTCCACCGGCTCGATATCGAGATTGACGACCACGGCCTCATTATCGCTGCGCACCAGGACGCATTCGAGCGGCTCGTCCGTGCTCGCATTGATCTCCTGGTGCGGAACATAGGGCGGGACGAAGATGAAATCCCCCGGATCGGCCTCGGCCACGAATTCGAGCTTTTCGCCCCAGCGCATGCGCGCCCTGCCCCGCACCACATAGATCACGCTCTCGAGCGCACCATGGTGGTGCGCGCCCGTTTTCGCGTTCGGGTGGATCGTCACCGTCCCGGCCCAGAGCTTCTGCGCGCCCACCCGCGCGGCATTGATGGCCGCAGCCCGGCTCATGCCGGGCGTCTGCGCCGTGTTGGGATCGAGCTGGTTTCCCTTGATGACACGCACACCATTCAGCCGCCAATCCACCGGAGTGCCCAAGGAAGCATCGGGGGAGGCATGGGTGGAAACGTCTCTGTCGGCTTGGCTCATCTGCTGCTCCTTGAGAATATGATGATTTCCTCACGCTCCCAATTTTTGTTTGGGCGATCCCCTTCAAGGCCTTGGCGGATCACGATGCGCCGGTGCAGCCTTGTTCACCGTAAGCTATGCCGACTTAGGTTGTGTAGCGCCTGAGAAAATCGAGCGTCTTTTCGTTGAACTCGGCAATGCTCTCATAGATGGGCGCATGAGCACAGTTCTCGAAGATCACCATTTCACTGCGCCCGATACCGCTCTTCATCGCCTGCGCGAAGCGGGTCGAGGTGACCATATCGTGGCGGCCGAAGGTGATCTGGGTCGGCGCCTTGATCGCTGCGAGGGCGGAGACAGCGTCATGAGCAATCACCGCATCGGATTGGCGCAGGAACGCATCGAGCGGTTGCGCCGGGCGACCGCGCACGAAGGCAGCAAGCTGCTCGATATAGTCCGGCTTTGCCGCATAAAGTTCGGGCGTAAAGCACCAGGGGAATATGCCCTAGATGATCATCTCGGTGACGCTGCCGAGACCCTTGGCCATGGTCTGCCAGCCCTGCACCACGGTCTTGAGAAACGGATCGGTCTTCGCCCAGCCGCTGTGCAGCGAAAGTGACCGAACTTTCTGCGGATGACGGGCGGCGAGCCATAGCCCGATCGCCGCGCCCAGGGAGAGACCGAAGATATGCGCCCGATCGACGCCGATCGCCTGCATGAAGGCGGCGATGTCATCGGCGAACAATTGCGTATCGTAACGTCCTGGGGGCTTGTCGGTTTCGCCCGCGCCGCGCGGATCCACCGATATGCAGGTGAAGTGCTTGGCATAGTCCGCGACCTGAAACGCATAGCAGGCATTGTCCGCCGCCAGGTAGGGAATGAGAACGAGCTTCTCTCCGCTGCCCTGCTGCTCGTAATTCACGGTGATGTCATTGACCTTGATCTTGGGCATCTTTTCCTCCCTGCGGCCGGCATGACATGAGATTGACCCCGAATGTCATGGCACCCATCGGCTTCCTGGAACAGGGCGCGTTGGCTCTCGCTCACGCATCCCGCTCCAGCCATTTCTTTTCCCGCGTGATTCAGACCTAAGGTGACCCCGCCTCTGGCGATCACGCTCCAAGAACCCATTTGAGAATAGGATTGTGGTGGTCGTCCGGTACGTCTTTCCGCGCTTCCGGTGCTCACGGCCAGATTTGTTTGGCGATCAATTTTATGACTTCCCTTTTGGGCTTCCCCTTGAGCTTTGGCGGATTGTTGCGCGCCAGGTCCCCGCCACGGGGTGCCCCGTCTCCGCCAGAAGCCATATTGATCTTCTAACCCGCTCCGGTTCTCGAAAGCCGCGCCGGCCAGCGCCTGCGGCGCTTCCGACTCACCGTAAGCCGCATTCGCAAACAGGCTCTCCCGCCTTCACGAAACCGCGAGGTGAGGCAAGCGGGCCGTTCGATTGTCAAGAGAAAATAGCAGATTACCCATTACTTTCATACTAGACTTAAACCAAGCTTCTGGATATCCAGGCCAGTTTAGATAAATAGGTTGAGTAACCCCATGGAAATGCTGGTCGAAACGGCTGTGGAATCAGTAACGAGAGTGATCCTCGTGGGTCGACTGGATATTCCGGGTGCGCAGGAGATCGATCTTAAATTCAATGCGATCGTGGGGAGTCAGCGCAAAATCATCGTCGATCTTGAACAGGTTCCGTTCATGGCCTCGATGGGTATCAGGACGTTGATCGTCGGCGCCAAGGCCTTGAAGTCCAAAGGAGGGCGTATGGTTCTTCTAAACCCGCCCCCTGATGTCGAAAAGGTTTTGCTCACCTTCGGAACCGACACCATCATCCCTATCCTGCACAATCTGGAAGCCGCAATCCTCGCCGTTTCAAGCTAGCGACGAAGCCATCCCCCAAACTCCGGAGGTCGTACAGCTCATGCCTGAGACACTGATCGTCCAGGCCGAGATGGCGGAGCTGCAACGTGTCAGTGCCTGGGCCGATACACTCGCGGAAAGGCTGCACATCCCGCAATCCGTTGCGTTCTCGATCCAGCTATGCCTGGAGGAAGCGTTCTCCAATATTGTGCTGTACGGTTTCTCCGACGTTGAGGATGGCCTCAATTCGAACAGAGATGTGCGGCTGATCTTCGAGCATGATGAAAAGAAGGCCACCATCACGATCGAGGATCATGGCACGCCATTCGATCCTCTGCGCAGGTCTGAGCCGGCCAAGCCAACCTCCCTCGACAATGCGCCGATCGGCGGGTTCGGCATCTATTTGATGAAACGTTTTGCTAATGCAATGACATATGAGCGACGCAACGAGCTGAACCATTTGACGATCTGTTTCGATCTTGGGACTTCCGCGACCTCGGCCTGACGCCCCAAGGTCATCATCCTGAAGGTGCGCCGATATTCCTTCGCCGGGTGCGCCGCCGGCCCCCTCAATCGTCTGGTGTGCAGCACGTCAGGCCGCACATTCCTAAAGCTCTGAGCCTTCCAGCCCTTGCAGCCGCCCTGTAGGCGGCTCGATCGCCTGCTTCGGGGGCCGTCTTTTTGCCGGGTCGCGCCACCGGCAGAGCGCGACTCATTGCGCCTCCGGACGAATCAGCCGTACTCTTGAAAAACGGATCAATGCCCGAAGCCTCACAGGGAGGACCGTCGCGATGAACGCCAAGCCATTCTTCTGTCTCGCCTTCGGGCTTGCTGCCTGCGGTTGTGCCGGCCCGCAGCCGGCTCCACAACCCTACTCAAGCGCCGACCTGCTGAGCGCCCGCACGACGCTCGACACCGCGCTGCACAATTGCACGCAGACATATGGCTATAG
>JASHVY010000331.1 GCA_030044345.1 Acetobacteraceae bacterium
AGCAGGAGCTGATCTCGCGCCAGGCCTGCTGGCCCGGCAGCCACACCTCGAGATCGAAGGTCTTCGCCGCCCCGAACCCGGTGTCGCCGGCCGAGAGCAGCACCCGCCGAAAAGGCAGATCGAGCAGCCGCAGCACATCCTCGGCCGAGCGCGTCATCCGCTCATGCTCCTCGTCGGAGCGTGCGGGATGGACGATCGAGACCAGCTCCACTTTCCGGAACTGGTGCTGGCGCATCATGCCTCTCGTGTCGCGCCCGGCCGCGCCCGCCTCGGCGCGAAAACACTCGGTGAGCGCGGTCACGCGGATCGGCAGCCGCGCCTCGGGAAAAATCTCGCCGGCGGCGAGATTGGTGAGCGGCACCTCGGCGGTCGGGATCAGCCACCGGCCGTCGGTGGTGCGAAAAAGATCGTCGGCGAATTTCGGCAGGTTGTTGGTGCCGAACACGGCCGCGTCATTGACCAGCGACGGCACGGCGGTCTCCTCGTAGCCGTGCTCGCGCGTATGAAGATCGATCATGAACTGGCCGAGCGCGCGCTCGAGCCGCGCCAGCGCCCCGCGCAGCACGACGAAACGGCTGCCGGCGAGCTTCGCCGCCGCGGCGAAATCCATCATCCCGAGCGCCTCGCCAAGCTCGAAATGCTGCCGCGGCGCGAAGCCGAGATCGCGCGGCGCCCCGTGCTGGGCCAGCACGACATTGAACCGCTCGTCCGCTCCCTCCGGCACGTCCGGATCGAGCACATTGGGCAACCCGGCGAGCCGCGTGCGGATCTCCGCATCCAGCGTTTCCGCCCTCGCCTCGAGCGCTTCCATCTCCCCGCGCAGGCTCACGGCCTCCGCCTCCAGCGCGGCGCTGTCCTCGCCCTTGCGCCGCGCCTCGCCCACCAGGCGGGAGAGCGCGTTGCGCCGCGTCTGGCGCTCCTGCAGTTGCGTCAGCGCGGCGCGCCGCTCGCCATCGAGCGCGAGCAGGGAAACGGCGGCAGAGGGCAAGCCCCGCCTCGCCAAGGCGGCGTCGAAGGCGCCGGGATCGGCGCGGACGGCGCGGATATCATGCATCGGTGAACCCTAATCGGCTGCTGGCTTCGGCTCGACCCAGCGGGCGGCGAGAATCGAAAGCTCGTAGAGCACGATCAGCGGCAGCGCGAGCCCGGTCTGGGTGAAGACATCCGGCGGCGCCAGCACGGCGGCAATGACGAAGCAGCCCACATAGGCATAGCGCCGCTTGGAAGCGAGCGTGCGCGCCGAAACCAGCCCGACCCGGGCGCAGAGCGAGAGCAGCACCGGAAGCTGGAAGGTGATGCCGAAGGCGAAGATCAGCTTCATCACCAGGTTCAGATACTGGCTCACCGTCGCGAAAAGCTCGATCTGCATCCCGCTGCCGCTCGGCGGCGTCTCGAAGCTCAGGAAGAACTTCCAGGCGAACGGGAAGATCACGTAGTACGCCAGGGCCGCCCCCGCCAGAAACAACACCGGGCTCACGATCAGGAAGGGCAGGATGGCCTTCTTCTCGCTGCGATAGAGGCCGGGCGCGATGAAGAGCCAGAGCTGGGTCGCCGCGACCGGGAAGGAGATAAAGGCGCCGGCGAAGATCGCGACCTTCACGTAGGTGAAGAAAGCCTCATAGAGCACAGTGTAGATCAGCCGCGGCTCCTGGCCCTTGCTGCGCAGGATCTCGGCGAGCGGCGCGGCCAGGAATTCATAGATCCGTCCCGAGAAGTAATAGCAGACGAGGAAGGCCACGAAGAACGTGCCGAGCGACCACATGAGCCGTCGCCGGAGCTCGAGCAGATGGTCGAGCAACGGCATCGGCTTGTCATTGATGGTATCGTTCTCGTCGCGCGGCACAGGGGGATCCGGTCGTTTTCTGGGGCGTGGTTTTCTGGGGCGTGGTTCAGGAACGCCGGCCGAGCAGGTCCGGCGGCACGAAGGCGGGCGGGTGCATCACCGCCGCCGCCACGGCGGGCGGCACGAAAGAAGGCGCCGCTTCTTCACCCCCCTCGCCGGTCTCTTCGCGCGCCGACCACCCTTGGGCTTGCGGCGACGCTTCGCTCACCGTCTCGGTCCGCTCGAGCACGGCAGTGTCCCCTTCGGGGATCGACCCTGTGGCCGTGAAGCCCTCGGGCGAATAGGGCGTGGCGGTGCTGCCGGTCGTGAACGGATCCTCGGTGAAGGTCTTGCGCAGGCTCTGGTCGGGATCGATCGCCCGCTCGACCGTGCCCTTGATGTCGAAATTGCGGATTTCATCGATATGCTTGCGCACATCCTCGAGATCGGCCTCGCGCATCAGGTCGTTGACGTGGGTCTGGAATTCCGCGGCCATGCCGCGGGCCTTCTTGACGAGCTGCGCCATGGTCTTGAGCGCAGCCGGCATGTCCTTCGGGCCGATGGCGACCAGCGCCACCACCGCAATCAGCGCAATCTCGGACCAGGAGAAATTGAACATGCCTCGAGCCTGAAGTCGCGGCCTCTGCTAGCAGGAATCCCCCACGCTTGGAACCTCGCGACGATCAGGTCGGCGCGGGCGGGCTCGCCAGCAAGTCCTCCTGCCGCGGCAGCTCGGAAAGGCTCGCCAATCCGAAGGCGGCGAGGAAATGCGGCGTCGTCCCCCAAAGCGTCGGACGGCCGGGCGCCTCCTTGCGCCCTTGCGGGGCGATCAGCCCCGCCTCGAGCAGCACATCCAGCGTCTCCTGCGAAAGGCTCGTCCCGCGCAGCGCCTCGATCTCGGGCCGCGTCATCGGCTGATGATAGGCGATGATGGCGAGCGTCTCCATCGCGACCCGCGGCAGCCGGCGCGGCTGCTGGATCACCTTGCGCAGGCTCGGCGCAAGATCGGGCGCGGTGCGGAACTGCATCCCGCCGGCAACCGGAACGAGCTCCACCCCCCGCCCGGCATAGCGGCGGGCGAGCGCGGCCAGCACCGCCTCCGCCTCCTCGCCCTCGGGCAGGATCTGGCCGAGCGTCCGCGCCGAAACCGGCTCGGCCGAGGCGAAGATCAGCGCCTCCGCGAGCCGGAGCGCCATTTCGGATGGCTCGGCCTCTGCCGGCCCAGGGGGTGGCAAATTGGGCGGCACGTCCGGAAGGGGTTCCTCTTCCATCGCTCAGCCCGCCTCGGCGTTTCCGTTCCCGCCATTCGCCCGCCCGACCAGCACCGGCCCGAAGGGCCGCTCCTGGCGCAACCTGAGCGCCCCGTCCCGGGCCATCTCGAGGCTCGCGAGCAGGGTGCTCGCAAGCGCGGCCCGCCGCTCCTCCGGCTGGCCCAGATGCTCGGGCAGGAATTGCTCGAGGCTCACCCAGTCCGGCAGGCTGCCGAGCAGGCGCTCGAGCCGGCCGAGCGCATCCTGCACCGACCAGATCGTGAGCGGCACGGGCTGGTAGCGCGCGGCCTGCTGCACGCGCCGGAGCGCGCCGAGATAGGCGGCAAGAAGGGACGGCATGTCGAGCCGGAAGCGCGAGCGATCGATCTCGACGAAGCTCTCCGGCGTGCCGCGGGCGAACACGTCCCGCCCGAGCAGTGTCCGCGCCCCGAGCCAGAGCGCTGCGGCCCGCAAACCCTCCAGCACGGCAAGCCGTGAAGCGAGCACGTCCGCCGCCCGCTCCCCCTCCTCCGCCTCCGGGCTTCCCGCCGGCAGCAGCAGGCGCGATTTCAGCCAGGCAAGCCAGGCCGCCATCACCAGCCAGTCGGCCGCCAGCTCCAGCCGCACGGCACGCGCGCCCTCGATCACCGCGAGATATTGCTCGACCAGCGCGAGGATCGAGATCCGCGCGAGATCGAGCTTTTGCGCCCGTGCGAGCTCGAGCAGGAGATCGAGCGGCCCCTCGAAACCTTCGAGACGGAGCAGGAGCTGCCCCGAAGACGCGGCCTCGGACATGCTCAAACCCGATGGCCGGCAAGGGTGAGGACGAGGTTCGCGGCCGCCGGCAGGACGCGGTCGAGCACGGCCCGGATCGGGTCGAACGCGATCCCGGCGCCTTGCAGCAAGGCCGGCAGCAGAAAGAAGACCACGAGCACGATCAGGATGCCCACCCGCTCCACCCGCGCATAGGCCAGCGCCAGCGGCGCCGGCAGCACGCCGACGACGATCCTCCCGCCATCGAGCGGCGGGATCGGCAAGAGGTTGAACAGGCCGAGCGCCAGGTTCGCAAGGATGAAATATTGGCAGAAAAGGGTTGCGAGGTCCGAGGCGAGTCCCGGCAGCACGCCAGGCAGATAGAGCGCGAGCGCGCCGAGCCAGGCGAGAAAAAAATTCATCGCCGGCCCGGCCGCCGCCACCACCGCCATGCCGCGGCGCGGATCGCGGAACTTCCACGCACCCACCGGCACCGGCTTCGCCCAGCCGAAGAGGAACAGGATGCGATGGAAAACGAGAAGCTGGCTCAGCACCAGGATTCCGGGCAGCAGGATCGTGCCGACCCGGTCGATATGCCGGAGCGGATTGAGCGAGAGCCGCCCGGCGAGCTTCGCGGTGTCGTCGCCCATCGCGAGCGCGGCATAGCCGTGCGCGGCCTCGTGCAATGTGATCGCGAGCACGACAGGCACGCCCGCGAGCAGGATCCCGATGATGATCGCGCTCACGCCGAAAGAAGCCTCGCACGCTCCGCAGCGAGGGCGGCAACGTCCAGTTCCGTCCGGGCCGCAGCCGCCATTGCGCGCGCCCGTGCAAGCCGCGCCGCCGCCGGCGGCGTGATCTCCGGCACCGCCCGTAGCACCGCTTCGTTCGCCTTCCCTTGGCCCGCGCAATAGAGCGCGAGATCGGCGCCGGCGGCGAGCGCGGCCATGGCACGCGCCTCGGGCGGGCCGGTGAGCGCGCCCATGGCAAGATCGTCCGTCACCAGAACGCCGGTGAAGCCGACCCGGCCGCGCACGATCTCGCGGATGATGGTCTCGGACAGGGTCGCCGGCCTTTCTGCATCCCAGTGAGGATAGAGGATATGGGCGGTCATCGCCCATGGCAGGCCCGCATTGTACACGAAGGGCGCGAGATCGGCGCCGAGATGCGCGGTTTCAACCCGCGGCAGCGCGCGATGGCTGTCCACCATCGCACGCCCATGGCCGGGAACATGCTTCATCACCGGCTGACGGCCGGACGCGAGCAGCCCTTCGGCGAAGGATCTGCCGAGCCGCCCCACCATTCTCGGATCAGGGCCGAACGCACGGTCCCCGATCGCCGCATCCGCGCCCGGAAGGCCGAGATCGAGCACCGGGGCTGCGACCACATCGAACCCCGCCTCGCCGCACATGGTCCCGATCAGCGCGCCGGTGAGCCAGGCGGCCCGCATTCCGGCCGCGCGATCCTTTCCGTAGAGCCGGCCGAGTGCGGCCGCCGGTGGATGCGCCGGCCAGTGCGGCGGGCGAAGCCGCGCCACGCGCCCGCCCTCCTGGTCGATCATGAGCACCGATTCGGGCGGCAGCACCTGCCGCAGCGCATCCATCAGCCGGGCGAGCTGATTCGGTGCCTCGATATTGCGCGCAAACAGGATCACTCCGGCCGGAGGCTGCTCGCGCAGCAAGACGATCTCGTCCGGCGCAAGCACCGGCCCGGCCAGGCCGACGATGGCGGCACGCATCCGATTGGAAAGAGATCAGAAGGCGGCGATGTCGCAGGCCATGCCCTTGGCGCGCACCGAAGTGCAGAAGCTGGTCGCCTGAGCAATATTTTCGAAGCCGCCCGTCCGCAACCGCCAGAAGACATGCCCGCCCAGCTCGACCTTGGAGACCAGCGGCTGGCGTCCGTTGAGCAGATCCGGCATCGACGCTTGCAGCTTTCCCCATTCGCTGAGGGCATTCTCCTTCGAGCTCAGCGCGGCGAACTGAACCTCGGTCCCCGTGCCGGTGCCGATCGCGGCCGGTGGCGGCGGCGTGGTGGAGAGCGCGGCGAGCTGGAGCGGCGGCGGCGAGGGCGGCGGCAGCGGCAGGCCATTGGCGGACGCCGGCGCCCCGGCGGACGTCTCGGCGGACGCGCCAATGGACGCCCCGGGGGACGCGATGGTGTTCGTATTGCTCGTGCCCGCATTGCTCGCGCCCATCGCCGCGCCGGCGGGCGGCACCGATTCGCCATCCTCTGTCACCTGCGTGGGCGCTGCCGTCGGCTTGGCGGCGGGCGGGCTTTGCAAGGCTTGCAGATCGGGTGTCTCGGGTGGCGGCGCGAGCGCGGGCTGGCCGTTCGAATCACCCCCGCCGCCGAGGATCGCTTCGTTCGTCCCCGTCACCTGCATCCCGCCCGGATTGGCGGGTTTTTCCCGCATCGCTCCCGTCGGCGCCACGACCGTCGGGATCCCGGTGCTTCCCCCGCCGACCATCGACCAGATCCCCACCAGCACCACCAGCGCCCCGCCGATGCCTGCGGCAATCGTCGCAAGCCGCCGCGTGGCCGGGTCCAGGCCGCCCGACGACCGGGCCACACGATATCCAGGGGCGGGAATCTCAAGATCGTCGCGCACGGCTCAGCGCATCTCCTCGACCGGGGTTACCCCCAAAATGTTCAGACCGGCCCGGATCACCACGGCAGTTGCCGCCACCAGCGCCAACCGTGCGTGCGTCTCGGCCGGCCGGCCCATGTTCAGGAAGCGGAAGCTCGAGTCCTCCCGCCCCCGGTTCCATAGAATATGAAAATCGCCGGCTAGATCATAGAGGAAAAACGCGATTCGGTGCGGCTCCCGTGCCTCGGCG
Source organism: Acetobacteraceae bacterium (assembly GCA_030044345.1). Lineage (GTDB taxonomy): Bacteria > Pseudomonadota > Alphaproteobacteria > Acetobacterales > Acetobacteraceae > JAKAWQ01. The sequence continues at coordinate 6,666 of JASHVY010000331.1, forward strand.
GCCGCCTCCACGGTGCGGGGGAACGATACCAGCCGGCGGATCACGGCAAGCTCGGCCCCGGCCTCCAGCGGATCGAGCGCCGTCTTCGCCAGCGTCCCGTCCGCCACCGCCTCCGCACCCAGCATTTCCGCCGCCGCGCGCAGCACCGAGCGGCAGCGCGCATGGGCGTACTGGACATAGAAGACGGGATTCTCCCGCGTTTGCGCCACCGCCTGGTCGAGATCGAATTCCATCTGCGCGTCCGCCTTGCGCGTCAGCATGGTGAAGCGCACCGCATAGCGCCCGACCTCCTCGATCAGGTCGCGCAGCGTGATGTAGCTCCCGGCGCGCTTGGACATGCGCACCGGCTTGCCGCCGCGCACCACATGCACGATCTGGCAGAGAATGACCTCGAGCGGCACACGCCGCGCGGAGAGCGCGCCCACCGCCGCCTGCATGCGCCGCACATAGCCGCCATGATCGGCGCCCCAGACATCGATCAGGATTTCCGCCCCACGCCTGATCTTGTCGGCGTGATAGGCGATGTCGTTGGCAAAATAGGTGTTCGTGCCATCGGCTTTCCGAAGCGGCCGGTCCGTCTCGTCGCCGAATTCGCGGGCGCGGAAGAGCGTCTGCTCGCGCGGTTCCCAATCCTCCGGCAGCTTGCCTTTCGGCGGCTCGAGAATTCCCTCGTAGATCAGCCCCATCTCTCGAAGATCGGTGATCGCTTCGTCCACCGCCCCCGCTTCGAACAGCGCGCGCTCGGAGGTGAAGACATCCGGCACCACACCGAGCAAGGCGAGATCCTCGCGGATCGCCTGCATCATTTCTCGCACGGCGAATTCGCGAATCATGGCGATCGTCTCGGGCGTCGGCGGCTCGCCAACCAATGTCTTACCGTAACGATCTGCGAGTGCCGCGCCGATGGGGATCAGGTAATCGCCGCGATATTGCAGCCCGCCCGGAACGATCGCGGAAAATTCCTCGGCCGGAACGGGCTGGCCGAGCGCCTCGAGATAGCGCCAGTAGGCGGCCCAGGCGAGCGCCTCGACCTGCGCGCCCGCATCGTTGATGTAATATTCCTTGGTCACCTCGTAGCCGGCCTTGGCGAGCAGGTTGGCGAGCGCGTCGCCCACCACCGCGCCACGGCAATGGCCGATATGCATCGGCCCCGTCGGGTTGGCCGAGACATATTCGACATTGACCCGCCGCCCCGCGCCCCGCTCGCTCTTCCCGTAAGAAGCGCCCGCGCGCAGGATCTCGGCGATTTCCCCGCGCAGCGTGTCGGGTTTCAGGCGGAGATTGATGAAGCCGGGGCCGGCCGGCTCGGCCCCGGCAAAAAGGCTGGAGCGAGCGAGCGCCGCGGCAAGCGCGCCGGCGATCTCCCGCGGCTTCAGCCCGAGCGCGCCGGCGAGCGAAAGGGCCGCATTGCTCGCCATGTCGCCATGCTCGGGCGCCCGCGCGGGCGCGATCTCGATCCGCGACGTCGCCGCCTCCGGCAGGGCGGGATAGGTTTCCGTCACCGCGCGCAGCAATTCGGCGCGCGCTCTCGCGAACAAATCCTCTGGCATGGGAAAAACTATCCTGGAACGGAAAGATCGGTAAGGCGCCGATGCTCCTCGAGCGCGAAGCGGTCGGTCATGCCGGCGATATAATCGCCCACGGTGATCGCGACCGGGCCCGCCCGGCCGCCCCATTCGGCGGGGAGCAGCGTGGGATCGGCCGACAGCAGCGAAAAAAGCCGGCTCACGAGCCGGCGCGCCTTGCTCGTCATCCGGTTGACCCGCCAGTGCCGGTACATCCGCTCGGTCAGGAAGGATTTGATCGCCCGGTTCGCCTCCGCGCCCGCCGGGCCGAAGGCGATCACAGGCTCCCGCGCCCGCCGCACATCATCGGCAGATTTGGGCGCCAGGGAAGCGAGCCGCGTCCGTGCCTCGGCGACCACATCGCCCACCAGCGCATCGATGACGCGGCGGATCGTCTCGTGCCTCAGCTTGCGCGGAACCATCTCCGGGGCGAGCGCACGCGCCGCGGCGAGCGCGGGGCCGACCACCGGCAGGCCGGCAATGTCCTCGAAGCCGAACAGGCCTGCGCGCATTCCGTCATCGAGATCGTGGCTGTGATAGGCGATATCATCGGCGAGCGCCGCGACCTGCGCCTCGGCGGAGGGGTTGGTCTCGAGCCAGAGCGGCTGCGTCTTGTCGTAAAGCGCGACATAAGGCGGCGGGTGGACGAGCGGCCCGTTATGCTTGACCAGGCCCTCGAGCGTCTCCCAGGTAAGATTGAGCCCGTCGAAGGCGGCATAGCGCGCCTCGAGCAGGGTCACGACGCGCAGGCTCTGGGCATTGTGATCGAAGCCGCCCACGGCCTGCATGCTCGCGTCCAGCGCTTCCTCGCCGGCATGGCCGAACGGCGGATGGCCGAGATCGTGCGCGAGCGCCAGCGCCTCGGTGAGATCCTCGTCGAGATCGAGCCGGCGGGCGATCGAGCGGGCGATCTGCGCGACCTCCAGGCTGTGGGTGAGCCGGGTGCGGAAGAAATCGCCCTCGTGATTGACGAAGACCTGTGTCTTGTACTGGAGCTTGCGGAAGGCGGAGTTGTGCACGATGCGATCGCGGTCGCGCTGAAAGGGGCTGCGCCCGACCGCCTCAGGCTCGGGATGGAGCCGGCCGCGGCTCAGCTCGGCGCGAACGGCATAGGGAGCGGAGGGCATCGGCGGGGCTTAGCATCCTCTGCTTCCGCCTCAAACCGGGGCGTTCCCCGGCCAGGCTTCAACGGCGCGCGTGATTGCGCCAACGCCGCAGGGCGACGAGTGCCCAGACCCCTTCGACCAGCCCGAAGGGCCACGCGCCCTGGAGAAATCCGTAGGCCGAGCCCAGCACGCAGCAGACCGCGAAGCCGAGAATGAACCAGTGGCTCCTGTTCTCCAGCGCGTAGCAGACGAGCATCGAAGTGACGGCGCAGAGGCCGAAGATCGTAAGCCGGTTCATGCGATTGCCTTTCGATGAAATTCGCTGAAATGAACGGCCCCCGATCTTCTCCCTCACGCGCCCCCTCACGCGCCTCGTCAACGCCGCCGCCTTTCAGCGCGAATCGTGAGCCGGGAACCTCCCCTTCCATCGGCCCCTTTCATCAGCGACAAAAAACTCTATTTGCGAGCCGCCCCATGATGAGGGGCCGGACGATGGGGTGCAGAAGATGACAGCGACGGAAAAGCCTGAACATTATTCCCCCGGGTATCATTCCCTCGAACATCGTTCCCTCGGGACGGGCGGCCTGCGGGTTTCGGCGATCGGGCTCGGCTGCATGTCGCTGTCAGGAATTTATGGCAGCGCCGAGGACGCTTCCTCCGAGGACCTGGTCCACTATGCGATCGACCAGGGTGTCGACCACTTCGATTCCTCGGACATGTACGGCTGGGGCCACAACGAGACGCTCCTCGGCCGCGCGCTGAAAGGCCGCAGGAACCAGGTCGTGCTCGCCACCAAGTTCGGCCAGACCCGCCGGGAGGGTCAGCCGAACGGCGTCGATGGCAGGCCGGACTATGTGCGGTCGGCGTGCGAGGCGAGCCTCAAGCGCCTCGGCACAGACGTGATCGATCTCTATTACCAGCATCGCGTCGATCCCGCCGTCCCGATCGAGGAGACGGTGGGTGCGATGGCCGATCTGGTCCGGCAGGGCAAGGTCCGTTTCCTCGGCCTTTCCGAGGCGCGCCCCGAAACCATCCGTCGCGCCCACAAGGTCCACCCGATCGCCGCGGTGCAGACCGAATATTCGCTGCTCTATCGCGCGGAGGCCGAGGAGACCCGCGAGACCACGCGCGCGCTCGGCATCGGCTTCGTCGCCTATTCGCCGCTCGGCCGCGGCCTCCTTACCGGCACGATCCGCGAGCTTGCCGATATCAGCGGCCGCCGCGCCGATTTCCCTCGCTTCCAGGGTGAGAATTTCGCCCATAACCGCGCGCTCGTGCAGCAGGTCGAGGCAATGGCGGCCGGGAAAGGCTGCACACCCTCTCAGCTCGTGCTGGCCTGGCTGCTCGCCCAGGGACAGGACGTGGCGGCGATTCCGGGCACGCGCCACCGGCATCGGCTCGATGAGAATATCGGCGCGCTCGCCGTCCGGCTCTCGCCCGGGGAGATCGCCCGCCTCGCCGAGATCGTGCCGGCAGGGGCTGCCGCCGGCACCCGCTATCCCGCCGGAGGGATGCAGACCGTCTATCTCTGAGCCGGAGTCACCCGGTAATCACCAGGTAATCGCCCGGTAATCACCCCTGGGGGGGCCGGCGGCTTCAACCCGCCCCGGGCCTGGCCTATATTCCGGGCATGAACGAAACACCCTTCACGGTTTCCGACCGCGCGGCAGAACGGATCGCCGAGCTTGCCGCGGCCGAGAGCCTGGGCACGGAACCCGCCTCTCTGCGCGTCGCCGTGCTCGCCGGCGGGTGCAGCGGCTTTCAGTACCGCTTCGCGCTCGAATCCGGCCGGCAGCCCGAGGATCTGGTGATCGACCGCCGCGGCGCTCGCATCCTCGTCGATCCGACCAGCCTTGAGCTGCTCGCCGGCGCCGTGCTCGACTATACGGACGAGCTGATGGGCAGCCACTTCACGGTGCGTAACCCGAACGCCACCGCCTCCTGCGGATGCGGAAGCAGCTTCTCGATCGACTGAGCCGGTCCGAACGCGCTCTGCTTGCCGGCGCTGTGTTCAATTCGTCTCGCAATCAGGACAGGCAGTGCAGCTCGCGACCTGGAACGTCAATTCCGTCCGTGCCCGCGCCCGCCACGTGGCACGCTTCCTTGAGGATCGGCATCCCGATCTTCTTCTCCTTCAGGAGTTGAAATGCGAGGCGGAGAGTTTCCCCGCCCTCGAATTTCGCGCCCTCGGCTATCACGCCGAAATCGTCGGCCAGAAGAGCTATAACGGCGTCGCGGTGCTTTCCCGCGAGCCCGTCACGGTCCGCCACCGCCGCCTGCCCCGCTTGCGCGAGGGCGCGGGCGAGGCCCGCTATCTCGAGATCTCCGCCCGGGAGATCACGGTGATCAACATCTATGCCCCGAACGGCAATTCCGGCGGGGCTGCCGGCTTCGCGGCAAAGCTCGCCTTCCTCGCCCAGCTTGCCCGGCGCGCGGAGGCCCTGCTCGGCGAGGATATGCCGCTCGCGATCGGCGGGGATTTCAACGTCGCGCCCGAACCGGTGGACGTGGCGGAGGGCGCCCTGCCGCCGACCGACGCGCTCGTCCGCCCGGAAAGCCGGGCCGCCTTCCGCAGCCTGCTCTGGCTCGGCCTGACCTGCGCGGTGCGCGCGCTTCAGCCGAAGGGGCCGGCCTATACGTTCTGGGATTATCAGGCCAACGCCTTCGACCGTGATCTCGGCCTGCGCATCGACCATGTGCTGCTCTCGCCCATCCTTGCCGAACGGTTGCGCGCCGTGGAGATCTGCCGTGCCGAACGCGCCGCCGAGCAGCCATCGGATCATGTGCCGGTGCTGGTGACGCTGGATTGACCCCAAGGGCGATTGACCCTGGGGGTGATTGATCAAGGGGTGATTGACCAAGGGACGATTGACGGGGGGATGATCATGCCGCGCATCGCCTGGCTTGCCGCGCTGCTCATTTTCGCAGCGATTCTGGGTGGCATTCATCCGGCCCGCGCCGACTCGCCGGATGCCTATTGCCGGCAGGCCGGCACGGACGACACGCTGCGCGCGATCCCGGACCAGCTCGTTCCGACGGCGATACGGCTCTTCGGCCTCTCCGCCATGCCGCCGGCTGAGGTACGCCGCAGCACCTATTATCGCTGCATGTCGGGCCACGTCTTCGTCTGCAATCTCGGCGCCAATCTTCCCTGCGGGAAAGCGGATACCAGCCGCGATCTCGCCGGCGCCGACGAATGGTGCGCGCAGAACCAAAATTCCGATTTCATCCCGATGTACGTGACGGGCCACGACACGATCTATCGCTGGCGCTGCGACGGGCCCAAGGCCGTCACCACCGGAACCGTCTTCCAGGTCGATCCGCGCGGCTTCGTCGCCGAGATGTGGAAGGAAGCGGACCCGTAACGAAAAAACCAGCCGCCGTCCGCCGTTCAGTGGCCGCCGCCACCGGCCCCGGCCCGCACGGGCGAGAGCAGGAAGGCGAAAGGCACGATCCCGAAGGCGATCGCCGCACAGCCGATGAAGACATCGTGATAGGCGAGAAAGGCCGCCTGCGTGTTCAGCGTCTGATAGAGCCAGCCCATGGCCTCGGTGCCGATCTCTGCCGATCCGCGGCCGAGTGCCGCCAGGGCCGCCGAGACCTGGGCGAGGGTCGCGCGAAAGACCGGGCTCGCCGGGCTCAGATGTCCCGACCCGGCGAGATAGGCCATGTTGATCTGGGTGCGCGAAACCACGGCCGCGGTCGAGAGCGAGATCGCCGCCGAGCCCGCGACATTGCGCACCAAGACATAAAGCGCCGAGGCATCGGTGTTGAGAGAACGCGGCAGCGTCAGATAGGCGCTCGTGCTGATCGGCACGAAGAGAAAGCTGAGGCCGGCTGTTTGCGCCATGCGCATCAGCACCAGCGTGCGGAAATCGATATCGGGCGTCAGGCGGCTCGCATAGAGGAGCCCGAAGCCAAGAATGATGAAGCCGATCGCGATGATCAGCCGCGCCTGCACCCGCGGCATCAGGAAGCGTGTCACGATCGGGATGAACAGCAGGATCACCAGCGCGCCCGGCGAGAGCACGAGGCCGGAGAGCAGCGCCGTGTAGCCGAGATGCACCTGAGCAAGCTGCGGGATCAGCACGCCGCTCGAATAAAGCGTGCCGAACAGGGCCACGACCATCAGGCACCCGACCGAGAAATTGCGGTCGCCGAAGACACTGAGACGGACGATCGGCCGCCGCGTCTCGGTGAGCCAGAAGATCGCGCCGACCCAGCCCAGGGCCGCGGCGAAAGCGAGCAGGCGGATCGTCGGCGAGCCGAACCAGTCGGCGTCCTCGCCGCGATCGAACATGACCTGGGCGGCGCCGATGCCGAGCGCGATCAGCAGAAGGCCGGGCAGATCGACACGCCGATCCCGCGCCCGTTCGCGCAGCACCCAGGGCGGATCCTCGACCAGGCGGTTGACCA
>JASHVY010000332.1 GCA_030044345.1 Acetobacteraceae bacterium
ACTGAGCGTATCGGCGTCCTTGCGGCTCGCCGAAGAGCCCCCATTGCTACCTTCGTCCTGAATGCGAACGCCCGCTGCCATTCCGTATCCTCAACCGTCCCGTGCGCCGGCCCGCTGCCCCTGCACGGGTCACACCACGCCGACCAGCGGGGCGCCCGCGAAATGCGCCAGCAGGTTTTCGACGACCATGGTCTCCATCGCCCGCCTGGTATCCGCGGTGGCGCTCGCCCGATGGGGTTGGAGCACCACGTGGTCGAGCGCCAGCAGGGGCGAGGGCACATTCGGTTCGTCAGCGAAAACATCCAGGCCCGCGCCGCCGAGCCGGTGCGCGACGAGAGCCTCGACCAGGGCTTGCTCGTCAACGAGGCTGCCGCGGGCAACGTTGATCAGCATGCCGCGAGGGCCGAGGGCCTCGAGCACCGCCCGATCGATAATGCGATGCGATTGCGGGCCGCCGGATGCCGCCAGAACAAGCGCATCGCAATGCTTCGCCAGGGCAAGCACCGTCGGCGTGAATTCGTAGGCAGCATCGTCGAACGGGCGGATATCCGTGTAGTGGATCACCGCCCGAAAGGCTTCCAGGCGCGTGGCGATCGCCCGACCGACGCGCCCCAGCCCGACGATTCCGATGCGCATCCCCGTCACCTTGCGCCCGAGCGGCAACGCGGAGCCGGGCTGCCAGAGCCCTTCGCGAACGAAACGGTCTCCCTGACAGAGGCGCCGGGCACAGGCCAGCAGGAGCGCCAGGGCGAGATCGGCGACATCGTCGGTCAGCAGGTTCGGGGTCGTCGTGACCACGATCCCCTTTCGGCGGGTCAGCTCGAGATCGACGGCATCGGTCCCGACACCGCGAATCGACACGATCCGAAGCAAGGGGAGACTCTCGACGATCACGCTCGGCGCGCCCTTGGCGCCCGAAGTCGCGATCGCGACGATCCCCGATACGCCCCTCTCGAGCGAGAACCCCGGGTCGTAGGACCGATGCACTTCGAAGCTGTCCGCGAGCCGATCCTCGGTGGCGCGGGTGAAGCGATCGAGCAGCAGAAGCCCGGGTTTCCCGAGGGAAATGTTCCGGCTCATCGTTCCTATCCGATCGTTGCCCTGACGAACCCGATTCCCGGCAGTTGCGCCTCCGCCTTCGTGGGTGCCGTCACGAATTCGATCCCGGTGAGCGATCCCGTCGTCACGATCGTGCCGGCGCGAAGGCCGCCGAACGGACGGGCCCCCACATTGGCGAGCCAGATGAGCAGGCGAAGCGGATTCCCCGCAGGATTGCCGCCCATGACCTCGGCCCTCACCCGGCCGTCGATCGACAAGATGGTTTTCTGGGACGTGACCTCGACATTTTGCCAATCCGTCCGACCCGCCCCGACGACGAGCGCACCGTGATTCAGTTGATCGGCCACGTGACTGAAACGGTCCTGCGAGGCCCAGGCCGCAAAGCGCGTATCCGAAACTTCGATGGCCGGATGGACGGAGCCGATCGCCGCGATCAGCTCGTCGGGCCCATAGTCCCGGCCGCTTGGTGGCAGGTCAGCCGAGAGCCGATAGGCGATCTCCGCCTCGATGCCCAGCAGATGAAACATGGTGGCGGGAAGATCTGCCCCGGATTCGAACAGGGTTGCAGCCGCGATCGCCGCGCAGGCCGGTTGGGCATCCGGATTCGGCGCTCCCACTTTCCAGGCCGCGATCGGGCCGAGCTCCGCGAGAACCCGGCTCTGGATCGCATAGCACTGCTCCAGGGATCGCGGACGGCAGGCCTCGGGAAGAGAGGGGAGCCAGCTTCGGGCGCGCCGCGCTTCGAGAAGGGCCAAGGCCGCCTGATCGATGGGTTCGGGTGGCATCACGCAGCCCTTATGCCGCAAATCGTTTCAGCCAACCGAGGCCGGCGAGCGTTTGCGTCGCGGGACGATATTCGCAGCCGACCCATCCGGCGTAACCCAGCGCGTCGATCCGCCGAAACACGTAGTCCCAGGCGATTTCACCCGTGCCGGGCTCGTTGCGACCCGGAACATCGGCGAGCTGCATGTGGGCAATCAACGGCATCAAGGTCTCCATCCGCCGCGTCACGTCGCCTTGCGCGACCTGGCAGTGATAGATGTCGAACTGCAGGCCGATCCGGTCACGCCCGATCGCTTCGATGACCGCCGCGCCTTCCTCCTGGGTGCGAAGGAAGAAGCCGGGCACATCGCGGTGGTTGATGGGTTCGAGGACGAGCCTGATACCGGTTGGCGAAACCTGGTCCGCCGCCCAGGCGACGTTCGAGACGTAGGCGGCGGCGGCGATGTCACGATTGAGATCGGGCGGCACGATCCCCGCCATCAGATGAACCAGGCCGCAATCGAGTTCCGTTGCGTAATCGAGCGCCTTCCTGACGCTGTCACGGAACTCCTGACGGCGCGAGGGAATGCAGGCCATGCCGGAGGCGCCGCCCGCAGGTGTGTTGAACAGCACCTGCTGCAAATCGCAGGCGCGCAGCCGGGCGCGGATCTCGGATGCAGGATGCTCGTAGGGCGAGGCGTATTCGACCGCGCGGAAGCCGGCCCGCGCTGCGGCGTCGAACCGATCCAGGAACGGCAGCTCGGTGAAGAGCCATTTGAGGTTGGCGCAAAAGCGCGGCATGTCGGGATCCTTGTGCTGGACACTCAGCTTCGCGTGGCAGCTTCGTGTGGAAATCGAAAGAAGGCCGGGCACGATCAGCCTTTGAATTCGCTGACGCAAAATCCCGCACGGTGGTCGGTGGTGAACACCAGACCGTTCTTGTCAACGAATACGTCACACATCTGGATCACCGGCTCCTGGTCCGGTTTCGCATCCGGCATCCGAAGCGGCGGCGGGACGAGCGCCCCGACCTCGACCGGGGCATATTTGTCACGGATGTCGAACACCCGGAGCCCGGCGTTCTGGTAGGTCGCGAAGATGAGTTCCGCGCTGACAAAGGAACCGGGCCGGTTCTCATGGATGTTGTGCGGACCGAAATGGCCGCCTTTCGCCTTGTAATCGGCATCTTTGGGCGAGGGAAAGGTCGAGATGCTGATCGGATTCGACCGTTCCCGGATATCGAACAGCCAGATCGGCTTGTCGCCATCTTCCTGATGATCGAGCACCGCCTCGTCAACGACGACGAGCAGATCGCGATCGGGCAACGGCAGCGCATTGTGGGTTCCGCCGCCGAACGGCGGAGCCCAGTTCTTGTGCACGATCATTCGGGGTTGGCTGCGGTCCGCGACATCCACCACCACGAGGCAGCCATCTCGCCAACTGCAATAGGCGGTGTCACCGTGCACGATCGGGTGATGAAGACCGTAACGGCCGTACTCCAGCGGCCAGCTCGGCTCTTCGCCGGCGGCCCGGTTCATGCCGGGCAGCCAGAAGCGGCCGACAAGCCGGGGCTTGGTAGGGTCGCTTACGTCAATCGTGATGAGAATGTAGTCCGTGAAGCCGTCGATGAATGCCGATGCGTAGGCCCACCGGCCGCCGACATACCAGATGCGGTGGAGCCCGGTCCCTTCGACCGGCATGAAGCCGATCTGACGCGGTTCGTCGGGCTTCGAAATGTCCCAGACGCTCATGCCGGCTGTCCAGGTACGTTCCCTGGCCGATGCGATATCGAATCCTGACGACTTGCCCTTGTAGTAGCTCCTGTCGTCGGCAAAAGCCGGCAGCGCCTTCATATCCCTGGCATTGACCACCAGCAGCAGGTCATCATGCGCCTGAAGATGAATATTCCAGGTGTGGCGCGGGGCGGCGATGTACTTGACCGGGCGAGGATGGCGAGGATCCCGCACATCGATGACGCTAAATCCGCCGGAGGACATGTGGCCGACATACGCGTAGCCGCGATGCACCATGAGCTGATTGCCATCGGGGCGCCCGCCCTGGTCGGTGAATCCGATCAGGCGCATGTTGCGAGCATAGGTCGGAACAGGAAGCTCCGGGCTTGGCATCAGAGTTCTCCTGACTTCATCTTTTCAGATCTTCATTGGGCTTGCGGGTGGCGCCCATGATCAACGACACGATTTCGTGTTCCGTCGTGTCCTTCGTTCGAAGCTCGGCCGCTTTCCGGCCGCGATGGAGGATGGCGATCCGGTCCGTGACGGCGAGGACGTCCAGGATATTGTGGGTAATGTAGATGACCGCGATTCCCTCAGACGCGAGCTGACGCGTCAGGCTCAGGACCTTGCGCTGCTCGGGCACGCTGAGCGCGGCGGTCGGCTCGTCGAGGATCACGAGTTTCGCTTTCCATCGGATAGCCCGGGCGATGGCGATGGCCTGCCTCTGACCCCCCGAAAATCCGTCCACGTGCATTCTCAGCGATGGAATATGGATATCGAGCCGCTCGAGGCACTGCCGGAGATCATCCTCCATCGCTTTGTCACGCATGACGCGCAGCAAGCCCTTGAATGGGCCCCAGCTCAGCTCGCGACCAATGAAAAGATTGGCCGCCGGGTCGAGATTCGGAATGAGGGCGAGATCCTGGAAGACGGTCTCGATCCCGAGAGAGCGGGCGACCGATGGCGAGGAGATGACGACTTCCTTGGCTTCGCAACGAAGCGTGCCGGCAGTGGGCTTGTGAACACCGGAAATGGTCTTGATAAGCGTGGATTTGCCGGCGCCATTGTCGCCGAGCAAGCCCAGAACCTCGCCGTTATGGATGTCGAGATCGACGCCGGCAAGTGCCTGGACGCTGCCAAATCTCTTGTATAATCCGCGAATCTCCAGAAACGGTGTCATCGTGCCGGCCATTTCGAGCCACTTGCAGGCCGGCGCGCTTGTGGTTGCATAGAAGAAATGGTCTCGGGGCGTGCCATGATGCGCTACTTCAGAACCCGGATCTTGCCGCGCTGGATCGAGAGCATGACCGCGCCGACCAGCACCGCCCCAGTCATGACGAGCTGAACATTTGTCGAGATGCCGAGGATGATCATCCCGTTGGCCAAAGTGCTCATGACCAGGCTTCCGACGATCGTGCCCAGAATCGAGCCGCTGCCTCCGGTGAGCGATGTCCCTCCGATCACGACTGCCGAAATTGCGGTAAGCTCGAAGCCGGTACCCATGGTCGGGGTTCCGGCGCCGACTTCGGCAGCCAGAATGCCTCCGCCAAGGCCGGCGAGCGCGCCGGAAAGCGTGAAGATCGCCACCTTCAGACGATCGACAGGCAGGCCAAGCATCTTGGCCTTTTCTTCGTCCCCGCCGACGGCGAGGGTGTAACGTCCGAAAGCCGTCTT
>JASHVY010000333.1 GCA_030044345.1 Acetobacteraceae bacterium
TGGGCGGCAATGCGCGGCTCACGATCGATCTCGAGCGGCAGGTGGTGATCCGCCCGAGCGGGGAGGCAATTCATTTCGAGATTGATTCATTCCGCAAGCATCTGCTGCTCGAAGGGCTCGACGATATCGGCCAGACGATGCAGCACGCCTCGGCGATCGGCCGCTTCGAGGAGAAGCGCCGCGCCGAATGGGCCTGGATTCCCCCGACCACCCAGGCCGCCGCATAGCGATGCCAGCCAATAGGACGCTCCTGCTGCTGCCGGGTGACGGCATCGGCCCGGAAGTGATGACCGAAGTGCGCCACGTCATTGGCTGGCTCGCGCGGCACCGTGCGGTTTCTTTCGAAATCACCGAGGATCTCGTGGGCGGTGCGGCGATCGATGCGCGGGGCACGCCGATCGCGGCGGAGACGGTTGCGCGTGCCAAGGCGGCGGATGCCGTTCTCTTCGGTGCCGTCGGCGGGCCGAAATGGGACAAGCTCGGCTTCGCCAAGCGCCCCGAGATCGGCATTCTCACGCTCCGGCGCGAGCTTGGTCTTTTCGCCAATCTGCGCCCGGCCGTGGTGCTCGAGCCGCTCGTCGCGGCGAGCACGCTCAAGCCCGAATTGGTGCGCGGGCTCGACCTGATGATCGTGCGCGAGGCCACCGGCGGCATCTATTTCGGTGAGCCGCGCGGCGTCGAGACCCTGCCGGACGGGCAGAAGCGCGGGATCAATACCGAAGTCTATACCACCGGAGAGATCGAGCGGGTCGGCCGCGTCGCCTTCGCGCTCGCGCAAAAACGCGCGCGCCGCCTCTGCAGCGTCGAGAAGGCGAACGTGATGGAAAGCGGCCTGCTCTGGCGCGAGACGATGACGGCGCTCGGCAAGAGGGAATTTCCCGAGATCGCGCTCTCCCACATGTATGCGGACAATTGCGCGATGCAGCTCGTGCGCAACCCGCGCCAATTCGATGTCATCGTCACCTCCAACCTCTTCGGCGACCTCCTCTCCGATCTCGCCTCGATGCTGACGGGAAGCCTCGGGATGCTTCCTTCGGCCACGCTCGGCGCGCCGGACGCATCGGGCAAGCGCCCGGCACTCTATGAGCCGATCCATGGAAGCGCGCCGGATATCGCGGGCAAGGGGCTCGCCAATCCCATGGCCGAGATCCTGAGCTTCGCCATGCTGCTGCGCTGGTCCTTCGCGCTCGAGGACGAGGCGGCCCTACTCGAGCGCGCCTGCACGAACGTGCTCGCCTCGGGCCTGCGCACGCCGGACGTGATGGCGCCGGGCTGCCGGGAAGTCGGCACCAAGGCGATGGGCGAGGCGGTGGTCAAGGAGCTCGACCGGCTCGCCGCGTAAGATTGAGAGGCGGGCCCAGCGATCCTCGGAGCGTGATGATTTTCGATCATCACGCTCTCGCTTTATTTTCTCGATCAATTTCATGGCTTTGGCGGATCGCTTCGCGATCCACCAGAAGCCATATTGATCTAGTGGGACATCAGGACCGGCAGTGTCATGGTGTGAAGGAGCGCGCGCGTCACGCCGCCGAGCATGAGCTCGCGCGCGCGGGAATGGCCATAGCCGCCGATGACGAGAAGATCGGCGCCGATATCGCTCGCATAGTTGAGGAGCGCATTGGCCTCGGTGACGGTCGGCCGCACGATGACCGAGGGCGCGCCCACGGCCTCGGGCACCGTCTCGGCGGGCCCCGCATCGATCCCGTGGCGGGTGAGATGCCGGGCGGCCTCCGCGGCGGGAAGCTCCTCTCCCTCCGGGGTGAGCGGCCCAGGATGAACGGTCAGCAGCGTTGCCTTCGCGCCCGGCTCCATCAGCAGCAGCGCATCATGCGCAGCGCGGGCCGCCTCGCGAGTCTCGTTCCAGCCGATCAGCACGGTCTTGCCGACGGAGGGGAAATTTCCGGCATAGGGGAGGATAAGGACGGGCCGGCCGCTGAGAAGCATCACGTCTTCGATCGTGCGCCGCGCGGCCGGCACATGGGGGTCCTCGGGGTCCGGTTGTCCCATCACGACGAGATCGACGGTGCGCGCCCGCTGCACGATCGAAGCGGCCGGCGGACCCAAATCGCTCTCAAAGCTGGCGCGGAGAGTGGCCTCCCTGGCTCTCTCACGGAAAGCCTCACCGATCCGCTCGGCGAGATCAGCCTGGGTGCTGGTGATCGAGTCGGAAACCGCCGCCGAGACAGATGACTCGGCCGCGATATTGGCGATCCCCTGCAAGCCGAGCGGCTCGGGATAGCGGGGCGGCGCCTCGATCGGCTCCGGCGCGGAGAGGAGCTCCATCGGGCAAAAGCCGATCAGCCCGGCACCGTGCCGCCGCGCGAGCGCCACGGCGAGCGCGAGCCGTGCCTCGTTCCGGGCGCTTGCGTCCAGCACCATCAGAATGTCCCTGAGTGCCATCTCGTCCCTCCCGCCCCGCCAGAAGCGAAACGTTCCATCTGCCCGCGCGTGATGCAAACGTCCATAAGAAAGAACGATCGAAGGGGAAGAATGGCGGCTTATCTTGCGGCGGCACAGGAAGGCGCCATTGCGCGGGGCAGGCCGCGCCGGCAGAGTTTTGGCCGCTCGAGGAACAGGCGGGAAGCGGGGATGGAAGCGGATTATGTGATCGTGGGCGCGGGGTCGGCGGGCGCCGTGCTCGCCAGCCGGCTGACCGAGGGGAAGGCGCGCGTGCTCCTGCTCGAGGCAGGGCCGCGGGACCGTCATCCCTTCATCCATATTCCGGCCGGCACGCTCAAGCTCATGCACCATCCGGTGCTCAACTGGAATTATTCCGCCGAGCCCGGTCCCGGCACCGCGGGGCGGAAAATCCACTGGCCGCGCGGAAAAGTGCTCGGCGGGTCAAGCTCCATCAACGGCATGCTCTATGTGCGCGGCAATCCGGCGGACTATGACGGCTGGGCGCAGATGGGCTGCCGCGGCTGGAGCTTTTCCGACATCCTGCCCCTCTTCAAGAAATCGGAGGATGCCGAGTCCGGGGACGCGGAATTTCGCGGCAAGGGCGGGCCGCTCCGGGTCGAATCATACCGCACGATCCTGCCGCTGACCCACCGCTTCGTCGAGGCAGCGCAGGAGGCGGGCTTTTCCTTCAACGCGGATCTGAACGGGCGGACGCAGGAGGGCGTGGGCTACTCGCAGATGACGCGGCGTGGCCGCTTCCGCGCCTCGACGGCGCAGACCTTTCTCCCCGCGGCCCGGGGCCGGCCCAATCTCCGCATCGAGACCGGCGCGCTCGCCACCCGCCTCATCCTCGAAGGCACCCGCTGCACAGGCGTCGCCTTCCGCCAGCACGGGAAGGATCTCACGGCGCGCGCGCATCGCGCCGTCATTCTCTGCGGCGGGGTGATCAATTCGCCGCATCTTCTGCAGATCTCGGGGATTGGCCCGGCCGAGCATCTCGCCGCGATCGGCGTTCCCGTGCTGCACGCGCTGCCGGGGGTGGGGAGCAATCTCGCCGATCATTACGTGGCTCGCGTCGCGCATCGGGTGAAGGATGCCGTCTCGACCAACCAGCTCGCGCATGGCCTGCCCCTCGCGCGCGAGGCGCTGCGCTACGTGCTCACCGGCCGCGGCGCGCTCACCTTCGGCGTCACCACCGCGCAGGTCTTCTGCCGCTCGCGCGAGGGGCTGGCGAGCCCGGATCTCCAGATCCTTTTTACGCCGGCGAGCCACGATCCGCAGAAATTCGGCACGCTGGAGCGCGCGCCCGGGTTTTCCGTCGCCGTCTGTCCGGTCCGGCCCGACAGCCGTGGCACGATCATGGCGGCCGCGCCCGATCCCTTCGCCGCGCCCGTGATCACGCCCAATTATCTCTCCGCCCCGAATGATCTTCGCGTGATGATCGCGGGACTGCACATCACCCGCCGCATCCTCGCCGCCGCGTCGATCGCGCGCTTCAGCGCCGGTGAGATGGTGCCGGGCGAAGCGGTCACCACGGATGAGGAGCTCGCCGACTATGCGCGGCGCTATGGCACGACGCTCTATCATCCCGTGGGCACCTGCCGGATGGGCGAGGACCCGATGGCGGTCGTCGATTCACGCCTGTGCGTGCGCGGGCTTTCGGGGCTCCGGGTGATCGATGCCTCGATCATGCCGACGCTGACCACGGGCAATACCAATGCGCCGACGATCATGATCGCCGAGAAGGGCGCGGTGATGATCGGCGAGGATGAGGCGGCTTAGATCAATATGGCTTCTGGTGGATCGCTTCGCGCCGGGGTCCCCGCGAACACGTTCGGGAGGTGCCCCGATCCGCCAAAGCCATATTGATCTAGGACCCGTGGCGGCGGCATCGTCGATCTTTGAGAGGAAAGCACGCATGATCGCGAATATCGACTGGAATGGCGTCGCGGCGGCGATCGCGGAGGCCGAGCAGGGCGAGACGATCCTCGGCGTGAGCGTGATCGCGCCGTCGGGCGAACGATTCTCCCACAATGTCGATCGCCGTTTCATCGCCGCCAGCACGGTCAAGGTGCCGATCATGATCGCGCTCTTCCGCCGGATCGATGAAGGAAGGAACATGCTCGCCGAGCGCTATCGCCTGCGGCCCGAGGATCGCGCACCGGGCAGCGGCGTGATGCTCCACCTTCACGAAGGAATGGAGTTCACTCTCGGCGATCTCGTCTATCTGATGATCGCGATCAGCGACAATACCGCGACCAACCTCCTCATCGATATCGTCGGGATGGAGGCGGTCAACACGATCATGCGGGAACTCGGCATGTCCGGCTCGACGCTCAGGCGGAAGATGCAGGGGCACGCGGCCCGCACGGCGGAGGGGGAGAACTGGGCGACGCCGGGCGATTATGCGCGGGTGATCGCGGCACTTTTCGACAATGAGGCCGCCTCGGCGGAGTCCTGCGCCACGATGATCGCGATGCTCGAGAAGCAGCAGAATGAGCGCCGCATCGCCCGCCATCTGCCGCGAACCGATCGACCGCGCTGGGGCTCGAAGACCGGCAGCATCGAGGATGTGACCAACGATGTCGGCTTCATCATGACCCGGCACGGCGCGCTCATCCTCAGCATCTTCTGCCATAAGCCCCCCGACCCGCATGCGGGCGAGGCGATCATCGGAGCGATCAGCCGTGCCGCGTGGGAGGCCATTGCCTGAAGTGTTGGGAGCTTCCGCCCAAAGAGTGGAAACCGGATCACGCGGGTGACGCAGATAACGGAAGGAGTGGAAAGCGGATATCGAGAACCGGATTCACAAAGATCAGTCTTGCGCCCATAGCGGTTATCGGTACGTCGCGACCGCTGCACCGAAACCGGACATGGAGGCCGGCGTCGTGTCCGGCCGTCGCCAGGAGACATATTGATCTCGGAGCTTCTCGACCGCGATATCGTAGTTGGTGGTTGCGATTCCCATTACCTGATATTTTTGGAGAGCGCGGATAAACTGGCGGTACGGATCGGGAATGGTCCACTGCTTACGAATATGGTCTCCGGTGCTCCATTTAGAGCGGAGCGCGCCTGACTGGAATCGGGGCACCCCGCGACGGGGTCCCCGCCGACTTGTCGGCGGGGCGCTCCGCGAACCCGTTCGCGGGGTGCCCCGGCGCGAAGCGATCCAGGGGTGCCTTGAATCCGCTCGGCAAAACAACGCTAGAGCGTGTTCAGTCAGGCTGAGCACGCTCTAGTCTCACGCACCCCTCCTACCCTCCAGTGAATTTTCGACGAGCGCCGCGGTTTGGGCCATACGGTTCTGACTTGCTCGAGAATGATGGGCCCGTGACCGAGCCTCCTGACGTTACGAATTCAGCAGCCGTGCCGCCCAATCTGCCACCGCGTCCCCGCTGCCCATTCCTGGCTGTACCAGCCCGTCGATCATGAACGTTGGCGAGACATGGATGCCGTTCTGTCGAGCGTATTTGCAGTGCCATCTAATTTCACGGTCCAGATCGGGAATGGCGAACGCCTCCCTGAGCTCGATGCCGCTGTAGTTTTCGATACGTGCGATGATGTCGTTTGGCGTGGCATCACGATTGGGGCCACCGCAATGGTGGTCAAACTCGAACTCGTCCCGGTGTGCACCCACGGCCGTCATGACGGCTTTCGCCGTCGCCTTCCCGCCCGGCAGCGTGGAGGCCGCCAGGATGCAACGCACAATGACGCCCGAATATAGGTGCCAAGGCTGCGATTGCAGGCGGATCTTGACCGTGATGCGGTCTTCTCCGGCCTGCTCCAGCAGCGCGTCCAGCTTCCCGAAGGCCCGGACAGAGAAGGGACAGGTGGGCTCGAGAAACGCCTCGAACACATGTGGACCGTGACCCCAGACGAGAGGATCGGCGTGCCATGTGGGTTGTGTCATGCGCTCACTTTCCGCTCGGCCAGTTCAGCCACGTGGACGAGGATTTCACAGTTGCGGCGCGGGGTGAATAGCCGCTCCCCGCAAAAGATGAAGTGCGACCGAAACCCCGAGACGGACGGCAGTGCACCCATTTGATCATCCGATCCTATCCCTACCTCGCAATGGCAGGGATCGGAAGGGGCCGAGGCAGCCTTCAGGCGGGACGTCTGCGCTTCGCCTTTATGTGTTCAAGGGCGGACGGATGAATCTCGGCCAACATCGGACTTCGCGCGAACAGCTTTGAATCCCTGCCATGGGCCGCGATCGGCAATTCCGCCCGAGGTCCTGCCGCCAATCCGTGCCTCTTGGACGGACGCATGCCTCCGCGATAGGCTGATCTCACCTCGGCGTGGTCGATCGCCACCAGGACGGCGGCGCCCAAGCTGCAGCCGCATCGCGTTCGCGCGGGCGCGGGTTACCAGGGGTCATTTCGCATCTCCTGCGGCCACGTCCCGCCGGAAGCTCTGCACCATGAACTCGATGAGTTCCTCCAGACTGATCTCGCTTAAGCTCTTATTCACTGTCACCTGACCATGCTGTATCACATTGATGCGATCGCAGATTTCGAAGAGGTGCGTGTAGTTATGGTCTATGACAATAATCGAGATGTTCGCCTTCTTAGATAGGCTATTGATCAGCCCGATGATCAGCGATGTTTCCTTCGCGCCCATGGCCGCAAGCGGCTCGTCGAGCAGCAGGATCTTGATGTTCTCCTGCCGGACCGCGCGAGCGACGGCGATGGCCTGCCGCTGGCCGCCGGACAGCTTCGCCACCGGTGCGTCGACGGAAGGAATATCGATTCCGATATCGTCCAGAAACCGGCTCGCGGCGGCGCGCATCGTCCGGTTGCGAAGAAACCGAAACCAGCCGCCGCGGGTGTATTCGCGGTTAAGAAACAGATTGTGGTACACGCTGAGCTCGTCAACCAGCGCCAAGTCCTGGAACACGGTCTCGATGCCGTGCTGGCGTGCGTCCTGCACAGAACGGAACCTCACCTCCTCGCCGTCGAGATAGATGCGGCCACCGTCCGGCCGGTACAGGCCCGTCAAGATCTTGACCAACGTAGACTTGCCCGCGCCGTTGTTGCCGACCAGTCCCAGAACCTCGCCGCGCTCCAAATGCAAGTTCACGCTCTTCAACGCGGCAACGGGACCGAAGCTCAGCGAGAGCTGCTCGGTCCGCAACACGTTCTCGACGCCGGCCGGTCCGTTTGTCCCGCCATTTGGCGTCATGAGCGTACCTTTCCCTTTCCGCGTTGCGTGACGATCGAGAACACCAAGTTGACGGCGCGGCTAAACGACCCGCGCGGCCCTCGCATGGAAGTTGCCTGCTCGATCTGAACATTGAGGATCATGGCGAGCAGGATCGTCATGCCGGTGACCAGGTCGAGGGCAAAGGAACTGGTGCCAAGGATGAGAAACCCGTTCTTGATCATACCCAGCACGCACGCGCCGATACAGGCTCCGACCATGGTGCCGCGTCCCCCGGTGAGCGCGGTGCCGCCAATCACAGCGGAGGTCACGCCGTAGAACATGAAGGTCAGGCCATCGGTGGCGGGGTCGAGGCTGCCAAGGTGATAGCCGTCCAGGATACCGATCAACCCGCCTAGCAGTGCGCACAGCACGAAGCACCAGATTTTGATGCGCTCGACCCTGATTCCCGATTCCCTGGCGGACTCTGAATTTCCCCCCACGGCCACGATGTGCAGGCCAAAGGTCGTCCCTCGCAGCATGACATGCAGCAATACGGCGATGCCCACGGCCCAGATGGCCTCGGACCAGGCCCATCCGCCCAGGATGTTCACCAACATGTGCGAGCCGATTGGATTTGTTGGCGCCCCGTTCGAATAGATGAGGATTATGCCCCTAAGCGCGAAGGCCATTCCGAGGGTGGCGATGAACGACGGCACGCGAAGGCTGATGCTGATCAGGCCGTTGATGAACCCGAGCCCGCAGCATACCAACAATGAGAGGACGACGCTCGGCAACACGGGGATACCGGCATGATGCCAGTACGTCACGAAAAAGGGCGCTGCGATGTACATCTGGCCCACGGAGAGATCGATCTCGCCCAGGATCAGGATCGGCACTTCGGCAAGCGCAAAGATGGCGAAGGGTGCGATGAATTGGGACAGCACCAGGGCGTTGTCGGATGTGAGGAAGTTCGGGGACTGGATTGCGAAGAAGATCGCCAACGCGACTGCGACCAGGGCGCTGACCACCTCGGTCAGGTGCTGGCCGATAAACTGCCGGATAGTCGATACGGGAATGCGGCGGCTCCCCTCGCGCGATGCCGGGGCGTTTGAATTCATATCCTAGTGACCGCAGTACCGGACTTGTACGGACTCCGAATCGACTGACGAATGCACCGGTTCCCTAAACCCGACCACATGAAGCAGATCCACCCGAAGTTGAGGCTGATTTATCCCCTCGTCAGCGTGATTTGTTGAATAAAAGAACACCGGTGCCGCCTATCCGCCGGCAACCGCGATCAAGCCTTTCCTCGACAATCACTGCACCCACATCTCCAGAGAGACCACGGCCTGGCTTGCCCAACAGCGCAACGGTGTTACCAGCCGCCGGTAACACCGTTGCGCTGTCTTCCACACCTGGAACGACAGGCTCAATGAAACGGCCTGATGTGGGCCGATCCCCGGAAGCGATGTACTAGAAACTGATCGATTTTGGCCGGGTGAACACGACCGGCGACGGGCTCGAGCCTTCCCACGTATCCTTGCTTTGCAGATAGGCGTTGACAGTGTCCTTGGTCACATACTTGAAGCCGGTGTTGTAGTCAGTAGGCGTGATCAGTCCGCCCGTGATATTATAGAGGAACAACTGGTAGATTGATATGGCGCCCTGCAGGTAGGCCTGCTGGTCGACTGTGAAAGCCAAGTTGCCAGCGGCGATATTCTGCAGCACGGGAAGGCCAACGTCAAAGGCGGCACCGCCGATACCCTTCGCCGCCAGGCCCAGCTTCTGGATCGTCTTCGCGACGGCGACGCCATTGCTTCCACCGCTCGAGAACATAAACTTGACGTTCCGATGCCCCTGATACCAAGCCTCGATCGAGGCGAGCGCAGGCCCCTCGGTGGCGCCGACGCCGACCTGAACAAAATCAATGCCGGCCGGCTTGAATACGCTCGCGGCGCCGTCCATGCGGGGCTGCTCATTGAGCGAGCCCGGGACGCTGATCATACCGCCGACAAGGTCGCCTTTCTTGACGTAGGTGAGAATGCGCTTGCCCACCGCCACTCCGGCCTCGAAGAGATCCTGACCGATATAGGACAATACGTGGCTGCCGGAGCCGGCCGGA
>JASHVY010000334.1 GCA_030044345.1 Acetobacteraceae bacterium
TTTTGTTTACCGCACGGGGCTTCGTGGAAGGCTCATGACACCTTCTAATTTGAGCCTGTGTGCTCCGGACTATTGCTCTCGGGGACGAGCGCATCGTCGAGCGTGCGCGCCCGCGCGGCGGCGGGGCGGGCACTGAGCCTTGCCCAATAGCTCTGGAAGGAGGGCCGTTTCTCCACGGTTCCGAACTGCATCCCCCAGCCGATATGCGAGCCGAGATAGAGGTCGGCGGCGGTGAAATGATCGCCGAGGAGGTAATCGTGCTCGCTCAGCGTGCGCTCCAGCACGTTCATCACGTCTTCATAGGTGCCGTAGCCCATCATCCGTTCGCGCCCTTCCGGCACCGCAAAGCCCAGGGCCCGGTTGCTTGCCGCCGCCTCGATCGGGCCGGCGGCGAAGAAGAGCCAGCGGTAATAAGGGCCGCGCAGCCGATCGCTCGGCGGCGGGGCGAGCGCGGTCTCGGGGAAAATGTCAGCCAGGTAGGCGCAGATGGCAGCGCATTCGGTGATCACGGTATCGCCATGGCGGAGGGCCGGCACCTTGCCCATCGGATTGACCGCGAGATAGGCGGGCGCTTTCATTTCGGGACCAAAATCGATGATCTCGGTGCGATAGGGTTGCCCGATCTCTTCCAGCATCCAGCGGACGATCCGCCCGCGCGACATGGGGTTGGTGTAGAAGACGAGCTCTTCTTCCATTGTTTCCTCCCGCGATGATAATTTTGATGTTCTTATAGGAAATCAACCGCATTTGCGCGAGCCGATCTCTCGGCCGCGACAAAAGACAACGGCTGATCAGGGGCGGATTACTGGATCCGGTTGATCTGGTTCTCGCTCAAGGCACGGATGAAGTCCGGCAGCGCGATGAAGTGCACTTGATCGAGATATTTCGGTGCATTGCCGCCTTCGGGCGAGATCGACCAGAGGAGGAAATTCCGGATTGCCGCGGCCGTCGCCGGATCGGGCTGCCGTGCCGAGACCACGACATATTCGTAATTGATGAGCGGATAGGCATTCTCGCCCGGCGCAAAGACCAGGCTCAGCCGTTCATCGACGGGCGTGCGCGAATCGAGCTCCGAAGCGGCCGCGCTCACCGTCTCTGCCGTCGGCAGCAGGAACTGCCCGGCCTGGCTGCGAAGCATCGCCGTGCCGAGCCCGGCCTTGGCGATTTCGTCCTGGAAGCTCACGCCGGCATAGCCGACGGAATAGGGCGTCGCGGCAAGGGCTTTCACCATGCCGTCATTGCCGCTCGCCGTGCGCGCGCCGGGCACGGTCGGCCAGGGCACCTTCGTGCCGAAACCGACCGCCTCATCCCAGGAGGGAACGGCAAAATCGAGAAACTGGGTGAAGATGAAGGTGTCACCGGAAGGGTCGGCGCGGCGGATCGGGATGATCGCCTGATGGGGAAGGTGCACGCCTGGATTGGTGGCGGCGATCTCCGGCGCGTCCCACAGGTGGATCGTTCCGGAATAGATCCCGGCGAGCGTCGGGCCGTCGAGCTTCAGCTTCGTCCCGTTCAGGCCCGGCAGATTGTAGTTCACCGTCTGGGCCGAGATCGCGACCGGAATATTGAGGATCTGCCGGTCGCGTTCCGCATCTTCGTCCGACATATAGGCGTCCGAGGCGCCGATCTGCACATGCCCGGCGATTGCCTCGGCGATCCCGGCGCCCGAGCCGGTGGCGCCGGTTGCGATGCTCGTGCCGGGATTGGCGGTTGCATAATCGGCGCTCCAGAGCTGGAAGAGCGGATAGAGCAGCGTCGAGCCCGTTTCGTGCAGCGTCACCTCGGCCGCTCCGGCCGGCAAGGAGGCAAGCAGCGTGGCCGCCAGCAGGCAGCTTGGAAAGAGGCGGCTCATTGTCCGATCTCGTCGAGATTGATGCCCGTCGTCTCGATCCGGTACTGCCAGGTGACGATCGCGCCGAGGATCGAGGTCACGACCAGCCCGTAGAGAAGGAGGCGCGTGCCGATCGCGGCGAGCAGGATCGGGAAGAGGAAGGCGGTCGCGACCGCGCCGATCTTGGCGAAGGCCGCCGCGAAGCCGGCCCCCATGCCGCGAACCGCGGTGGGAAAGACCTCGCCCGCGAGCAGGTAGGTCTGCGCGTTCGGGCCCAGATTGGTCATGAAGCTGAAGAGCATGAAGCCCACGAAGATGGTCTCGAGCTTCGCCGGCCCGCTGAAATCGATCGAGAAGGAGGCGATCAGCAGCCCAAGCGCGCAGCCGAAGAAGCCGAGGATCTGCAGCCGGATGCGGCCCACCCGATCGGCCAGCACGACGGCGAAGAGGATGCCGACGATCAGGAGCACATTGATCATCGCCGCGCCCTTGGCGGCGAGGATGCCGTCCGAGATCACGTCGCTCAGGCTGCGCACATGGTCCGACCCGCCGCCCAGGGCCGCGGCGAGGATGGTCGGGGTGAAGATGCCGATGCCGTAGGTGCCGAGATCCTGGAGGAACCAGGGGACCGAAGCGAAGATCGTGGCGCGGCGGTTGCGCGCATCGAAGAGCGCCGCGAAGGAGGGCCTGGCGGGAGGAGCGTTGCTGCCGCCCTCGGCGCCGTGGCGCTTGAGCCGGATGTTCTTCGGATATTCCGGCCGGCGGGCGAGCAGGCGGCCCACTTCCTGCGCGGCCTTTTCGTGATGTCCGCGCACCATGAGCCAGTTGGCGCTCTCGGTGACGTAGAAGCGCCCGACGGTGACGGCGATGGCCGGGATGAGCGCGGTTGCGTACATCCAGCGCCAGGCATCGAGCTCGGGCAGCAGCGAGAGAACGAGGCAGCCGATGCCGGTCCCGCCGAGCGCGCCGAGCGCCTGGAAGCCGAAGGCGCCGAGCACGAGCTTGCCGCGATTGCCGCTCGGGATGTTCTCCGAGATGATCATGTGCGCGGTCGGATAGTCGCAGCCGAGCGCCATGCCGAGGCCGAAGAGGCAGATGACGAGGGAGAGGAAATTGGCGCAAAGGATCAAAAGAGCCAGGAAGGCGCAGAAGATGATCATTTCGGCGATGAACATCCGCTTGCGGCCGAAATAGTCCGAAAGGCCGCCGAGCAGCACCGCGCCGACCAGGATGCCGGCGAGGCTCGCGGCGCTGATGAAGCCCTTCTCGGCAGCCCCGATATGGAATTCGCGCGCGATCAGGGGCAAGGCGACGCCGGTCATGAAGACGACAAAGCCTTCGAAGAACTTGCCGGCCGCGGCGAGCGACCAGATGCGCCACTGCATCCCGGTCATCGGCACCGATTTCACGTGGGTGCCGTCCGACCATTGGGGCCGCTCGTCGATATATTCCTGCACCGAACGCTGGGTGCCGTGAGCGGCCGGCTTGATATCTGCGATTTCGTTCATGTTCAGGATATTCCACACATTTTTCATGCGCGGAGACGCCGCCGGACGGCAGCGCTGCCTCCGCCCGGAACTTGGCTGCACCCGTAACAATCAGCACGTGAAAGTTTGATGTCGGCCCCGCGGACCGCCTCGTTTTCGCCCGGCGCCTTCAGCCTGTTCCTTCCTGGCCGGCGAGATGCGGTCGGGCGAGGCGCGCGGCGGGAGCGAGCGGCGCCGGCGCCGTGGCCGCATCGGCGATCACCACCCCGGCGGTGATCTCGACCTCGACCGCCATCTCCGCGCCGAGCCCGAGCGCCAGCGCCTGTTCGGCCGGCAGAATCGCCTCCAGGATGAGCCCTTCGCGGGCGAGCCCGATCCGGCTCGCCGGGCCGCTCGCCACCATCTCGGTGATCCGCCAGGCCCCCGCCTCATCCGGGCGGATGGCGATCTGGTGCGGCCGGACATAGACGGTCCCGCCGCCCGCCCGCGTCTCCGTCCGGCCCAGCAGGAAGCCCGCTTCGGCGAGCACGAGCCCGTTCTCGATCCGGCACGGGATCTCATTGGTCTCGCCGAGGAAGCGGTAGACGAAGGAATCGGCCGGCTCGCGATAGAGCTGCATCGGCGTCCCGCTCTGGCGGATCCGGCCGCCGTTCATCACCACCACGCGGTCGGCGAGCTCGAAAGCCTCCTCCTGGTCGTGGGTCACGAAGACGGTGGTGATGTGCATCTCCCGGTGCAGCCGCCGCAGCCAGCGCCGGAGATCGCGCCGCACCACCGCATCGAGCGCGCCGAAAGGCTCATCGAGCAGGAGCACCCGCGGCTCGATCGCGAGCGCGCGGGCCAGCGCCACGCGCTGGCGCTGGCCGCCCGAGAGCTGCGCCGGATAGCGCCCGCCCAGGAACTCGAGCTGCACCAGCCTGAGAAGGGCCTGAACCTTCTCCGCGATGCGCGCGCGCGGCGCTTTTCGCACCGCGAGCCCGAAGCCGATATTGCGGGCGACCGTCATGTGCCGGAAGAGCGCGTAATGCTGGAAGACGAGGCCGACACCGCGCTCGCGCGCCGGGCGGGTGAGCACGTCCTCGCCATCGAAAAGCACCGTGCCGCGATCCGGCCGGTCGAGCCCCGCGATCATGCGCAGAAGCGTCGTCTTGCCCGAGCCGGAGGGGCCGAGCAGGGCCGTAAGCTCACCCGGCGGAATGGTGAGATCGATGCCGTCGAGCACCACCTGCCCGGTGAGCGCCTTGGAGAGCCCGGCGATCTCGATCCGCGTGCTCATGCCACCGCCCCCATCATCCTGCCTGCATGCGCCGGGTCGCCCGGATCTCGTCGCGGTGATGCCATTCGAGCGCGGCCTTGAGCACGAGGGTCACGATCGCGAGGCAGGCCAGCAGCGAGGACGCGGCGAAAGCCGCCTGGACGCGATAGCCGTCATAGAGGGCCTGGATCTCGAGCGGCAGCGTGTTGGTCTGCCCCGGCACCTGGCCCGAAACCACGGACACCGCGCCGAATTCCCCGATCGCCCGGGCATTGCAGAGCAGGATGCCGTAGAGCAGCCCCCAGCGCAGCTTGGGCAGGCTCACGCGGAAGAATGTCTGCCAGCCGGAGGCGCCGAGCGTGATCGCCGCTTCCTCCTCCTCGCTGCCCTGGGCCTCGGCGAGCGGGATGATCTGCCGCGCGACGAAGGGAAAGGTGACGAAGATCGTCGCCAGCACCATTCCCGGAACGGCGAAGATGATGCGAATCCCGTGCGCTTCGAGGAATGCGCCGAAAATGCCGCCACGGCCGAACAGCAGAACGAGGAGTAGGCCGGCGACCACCGGGGAGATCGAGAGCGGCAATTCGATCAGCGCGATGAGGGCGCCGCGCCCGGGGAAGCGGAAATGCGCCAGGCACCAGGAGGCGGCCAGCCCGAAGATCGTGTTGAGCGGTACGGCGATCAAGGCGATCCCGATCGTGAGCCAGAGGGCTGACTGCACGTCCGGATCGGCGAGTGCCGCGAGATAGGCATGGACCCCGAGCGAGAAAGCCTCCGCGAAGATGACGCCGAGCGGCAGCACCAGGAAGATCGCGACGAAGGCGAGCGCGAGTCCGATCAGCACGCGGCGCGTGCCAAGCCCGGGCGCGCGCACGGCCGGGAGCGCCATGGCCGTGGCGTCACGCGCCATGGCGCTTTCGCACCCAGGCTTGCAGCAGGTTCACGCCGATCAGCAGCAGGAACGAGGCGGCGAGCATCAGCGTCGCGATCGCCACGGCGCCCGGAATGTTGAACTGCTCGAGCTCGGTCACGATCAGGAGCGGCAGGATCTCCGAGACCATCGGCTTGTTGCCGGCGATGAAGATCACCGAGCCATATTCGCCGAGCGCGCGGGCGAGAGCGAGCGCGAAGCCGGTGAGCAGGGCCGGCAGCAGCGGCGGCAGGAGCACGGTGAAGAACGATGTCGTCGCGGAAGCGCCGAGCACTTCGGCGGCCTCCTCCTGCTCGATCTCCAGCTCCGCGATCACCGGCTCGAGCGTGCGGACGATGAAGGGCAGGCCCACGAACATCAGCGCGACGACGATCCCGGCGCGGGTATAGGCGATGGTGATGCCGAACGGCGCCAGCACCGCGCCGATCGGCCCTTGCGGCGCATAGAGCGCGGCGAGAGCGATGCCGGCGACGGCGGTCGGCAAGGCGAAGGGCAGGTCGATCAGCGCATCGATGAGCTGCCTTCCGGGGAAGCGGTAGCGCGTCAGCACCCAGGCGATGATCAGGCCGAAGACCGCGTCGATCAGGCTCGCCGCAATGGCCGAGGAGACGCTGACCGAGAGGTCGGCGAGCACGCGCGGGCGCAGCGCCAGCGTCCAGAACCCGCCCCAGCCCAATCCTGCGGCCGTCGCCACCATCGCGGCGAGCGGCGCGATGATCAGGAGGCCGAGCCAGAGAAGTGTTGCGGTGAGGCTCGGCGCGAAGCCCGGCAGCACCGAGGGTTCGCGCCAGGCGGAGGCCTTCATCACCCTTGCGCGGAGACCTGGTCGAAGATCGCGCCGTCGGCAAAGAAGTTTTTCTGTGCCGCATCCCAGCCGCCGAACGCCTGATCGACCGTCACCATCGATACCGGCTTGAAGCGCGCGGCATATTTCTGCGCGACCGCCTCGAGACGCGGGCGATAATAGTTTTCCGCGATCAGCGCCTGCCCCTCCGGGGTGTAGAGCGTGCGGAGATAGGCTTCGGCGAGCGGACGCGTGCCGTGCCGGTCCACCACCTTGTCCACGACCGCGACCGGCGGCTCGGCGAGGATCGAGAGGGAAGGCAGCACCACTTCGAACGCTTTCTTGTCCTTGGCTTGGGCGATGGCGAGCAGGGCCTCGCTCTCCCAGGCGATCAGCACATCGCCGAGGCCGCGCCGGAGAAAGGAAAGGGTGGAATTGCGCGCGCTCGCATCGAGCACCGGCACATGCTTGAGAAGCGCCTTGAGGTAGGCTTTTGCCTTCTCCGCATCATTCCCGTTCGCCTTGAGCGCCCAGGCATAGGCG
>JASHVY010000335.1 GCA_030044345.1 Acetobacteraceae bacterium
TGAAGCCGCTTGGGCTCAGCGCGAACGCCCTCGCCTTGGCGTTGCGTGTGCCGGCAACCCGGATCGGGGACATCCTGCGCGCCAAGAAGCCGCGCGCCGTGTCAGCCGATACCGCCATCCGGCTCGGCCGCTATTTCGGCACCACGCCGGAGTTCTGGCTCAACCTCCAGGCAGCCTACGACCTCTCGGTCACGCTGGCCGAGAGCGGTCGGGAGATCGCGCGGGATGTGCATCCACGAGAGCACCGGGCCGGGCATCTGGAGCACGCCCGACCGCATGAAGAGCGGCCCTGGTGGCGCGAGAACGCCCCGGAGCTTTCTCGATCGTGGAGAGGCGAATGGCGATGCCCAAGCTATCACCCGACGGCATCGAAGAAATATTTGAGTCTGAGCGGAAGGGCCTTTATGACCTTCCGACCGACACGCCGATCTTCTCCGGTGTCCTGCCTACGAAGTTCGTCGCATTTCGCAACAAACGGAGAGAATAAGCAGGCCACTGAAAATAAAAAGAGAAAATGTTCCGATCCCGTCCGCATTCCAATGCGACGGACTTCGCGGGCAGGACACGAGGGAGGACTCGCTCTGAGGGCTCGTCCATGCCATTCATTCCGATAGAGAGATATCCTGAGTCACAGCCATGGGAGGATGACCACGCATGGAATACGCACGATGCACATTGGCGGCAGCACTCGTTGCGCTCGTAGCGACCCCGGCGATCGCCGCGACGAACGGCAATCCGGCACCCCAGCAGAGCTTTTCGGTGGCGACCCTGCACGGAGGCTATGCCAGTCGCTTCAGCGGAGAGATCGCTATCGGCAAAGCCTGGGTGCCGATTCTCGGCGCCGGGGTGTTTATTGCCGACGGGAGCGGCCATCTCAGCGGCCGCGAGACCTTCATGATCGGGACGCAGGTCTGCACGGCCACGATTACGGGCACATACGCGGTCGCAGCCGACGGCACCGGCAGCGACGCCGTCACCTATAAGGGGGAGTCCGGCTGCCAGGGGGGCAGCTATACGCAAAGCCTCGCGATCGGTCACCATGGTGACCTCGTGCTGTTGGTCAACACCGACGCTGGAGACCGGATCGAAGAAGAATGGCATTCCCAGAGATGATCCCCTCTCGCTCTCATGAAGCGATTGGGTCTCGGGGGTGCGGTGCGAATCGGCCGTGAGGGCGTCCATGTCCTGGGTTCGGCAGAGGATGCCGCTCGCGCTCACCGATCCCGCTTTCGTTCATTGCCGTCTCGTGTGATTGGGGCTTCCGGCCATTCCGCCTTCAGCGATCACGTTCCATCAAACGCCGATGGAAAAACACGAAGGAAAACAGATGTCACTCGAGCAGAACAAGGCTTTGGCGAGGCGCGCCCTTGCTCTCTGGAGCAACGGAGAGACGGAGTCCGCGAGCGAGATTTTTACACCGGACTATATCAACCATCAGCCCCACGCCACCGATGATGCCCACACAATCCATGGCCTCGAGACGTGGAAGACCTTCATTACCGAGTTCCGCCGCACCTTCCCGGACCTTCACGATACGATCGAGGATCAGATCGCTGAGGGAGACCGCGTCGCCACGCGCTTTACCTCGGCCGGAACTCACAAGGGCGAGGGCATGAACCTTCCGCCCTCCGGCAAGAAACTCCGCTGGTCAGGCATTGCGATCGACCGCATTGCGAACGGCAGGATCGCCGAGAGCTGGGTCAATTGGGACAAGCTCGGCATGCTCGAGCAGTTGGGCGCGGTATCCCCCCGCACTTGAGTACGCGACGCAATAGAGCAGATCGCGATGAGCCGGAATCGGCTGATCGGGATCTGCTCTAGATCAATATGGCTTCTGGTGGAACGGGGCACCCCGCGAACTTGTTCGCGGGGACCCCGGCGCGGAGCGATCCGCCAAAGCCCAAAGGGAAGCCATGAAATTGATCGAGAAAACAAAGCGAGAGCGTGATGACCGAAAATCATCACGCTCTAAGTGCTTGATATCTGGCGCGCCCGGAGAGACTCGAACTCCCAACCCCCAGATCCGTAGTCTGGTGCTCTATCCAATTGAGCTACGGGCGCCAGCGGCGCGGTCTAGCCGATGCCCCGGCCGGCGGCAAGGGCGCCGGATCCGCTGATCCTGGCTACCCCATGCCCGCCTGGCGCCGCTTCTGCAGATTGTCGAAATAGACCACGAAAGCGATCAGCAAGCCCTCGATCACCATTTGCCAGAAGGAATTGATCCCGAGCAGATTTGCCCCGTTGCCGATGGTCGTGAAGAGCAGCGAGCCGATGAAGCAACCGAGGATTGTCCCGCGGCCGCCGAACAGGCTCGCCCCGCCGACCACGGCCGCGGCGATCGCCTGCAGCTCCGAGCCGGTTGCCGCCGTAGGCGTGCCCATCGAGAGCCGGGCGACGAGCAGCAGGCCGGAGATGGTCGCGAAGAGGGCCGCCAGCGCATAGGCGATCGTCGTCACATGGATCACCCGGATGCCGACCCGCCGCGCCGCCTCCGCATTGCTGCCGATCGCGTACATGTATCGTCCGAGCCGCGTATAGGCGAGCATGAAGTGCGCGCAGAACCCGATCACGGCCATCAGCAGGAAGAGCGTCGGCACATGCGCCACCGAGGAGAGCGAGAAGGCCTGCAGCCCCGCCGGCATCCCGGAGATCGTCATTCCTCCGGAAAGCAGCAGCGCCAGCCCCCGATAGCCTTGCAGGCCGGCGAGCGTAACGATGAAGGGCGGAATCCCGAGCCGGTCGGTTGCCCAGCCATTGATAATGCCGATCACGATTCCCATTGCCAGGGTCGCGACGAAGGCGACCAGCAATCCCTGTCCCGCATTCGCGATCAGCATGCTGAAGACGACGCCGCTCAGCCCGGCAACCGAGCCAACCGAAAGATCGATCCCGGCGAGGATGATCGGGAAGAGAGAGCCGAAAGCGAGAATCGCGTCGATCGAGACCTGGCGGAGGATGTTGGTGATATTGCCCGCGGTCCAGAAATAGGGCGAGATGATCGCAAGCAGCACCCAGACCAGAACCGTCAGCGCGAGCACATAGGTTTCGAGCGGCAGCCGATGCCTGAGCTCGGCCAGGAACGTTCCTTGAGCCTCTTTCTCCACCGATCTCGTCAAGGCACCCTGGCTCATCCCTCGCCTATCTCCGCAGGAAGCCTCACATCTGACCCGCGCACGCCACGCGCGGGAGCGGAGGTCTGCCGCTCCCGCGCCGTCTTCGTCACCTCACGCCCTACTGCGCGCCCAGGAACGGTGAGAGCACGTATTTGTTGGGGTCGAGCAGGCCCACCATCTGCGGGCTTTCCATATTGTCCTTGGTGACCACGCTCACTCCGCTATCGACGAATTTCGGGAAGACGACACCGTGCGCGGCGGCAAGCGCGTACCATACGCCGGCATAGCCCATGATGTACGGGTTCTGCACGATCAGCGCATCGATGATGCCGGTGCGCAGGAACTTGATCTCCGTATCGGAGGTGTCGAACGCAACCAGGCAAACCTTGCTGCCGAGCCCCTTCTCGGAAAGCGCGGTGCCCGCGCCGTCACCCTCGAGCTCGTTGTCGGCGAACATCGCGACGAGATCGGGATGCCGCGTCAGCAGATCCTCGGAGTCCGCAAGCGAGCGATCGGCCATGTTGTTGCCGACACGATGCTCGACGATCGTGAGCCCCGGATATTTCTTGAGCTCCTCGACGAACCCCTTGTCGCGGTCGTTCAGGGACTGCGCACCGGCGAGCGCCGTGAGATAGGCCACCTTGCCGGTTGCATTGCCCGTCCGCGCCTTGACGCAGCGTGCGATCTCGTCGGCCGCCTTCTGCCCGCCGGTCTCGTTATTGGTGGCGAGGAAGGTCACGTACTGATCCGTGTTGGCGTTGGAATCGATCACGATCACCGGAATCCCCGCCTTCGTCGCCGCCGCGATCGGCTCGGCGAGCGCCTGGGCGTTGGTCGCCGCGATCACGATGCCGGCAGGCTTCGCCGAGATCGCATTCTCCATGATCGAAACTTCGCCCGCCGCATCGAGCTCGCTCGGCGCGCCGAGGGTGGCGATCTGCACGCCGAGCACTTTGGCGGCCGCGCGCGCGCCGTCGAACACCGTCGCCCAATATTGCGACGTCGTCGCCTTGACGATCACGTCGATCTTCGTTTTCGAGAAATCCTGGGCCCTGGCCTCTAGCCCCGCCTGGGCCATCGTGCAGCCGAACGCGGCAGCCGCGATCAGCAGGATTTTCCTCATGCGTACCTCCCTCCTTTTGCCCGGCCGTGTGGGCCGGCTTGTGAAACCCCTCCGGCGGAAGCTGCTCAATTGGCGGCTTCCACGAACCCTGTCATGTATTTGATCAGCTCCTGCTGGGTCGTCTCCCTGGCATTCGTGACATGAACGATCCGGCCCCGGTACATCACCGAGACCCGGTCCGCCACCTCGAGAATCTCGATCAGGTTGTGGCCGATATAAATCACGCCGGCCCCTTCGGCAGCGAGGCGGCGGGCGAGCCCGATCACGTGCTCGCGCTCCATCACCGCGAGCGCGGCCGTCGGCTCGTCCATGATCACGACCTTGGCCTGCCAGTAGAGCGCCCGCGCGATCGAGACCGCCTGCCGCTGCCCGCCCGAAAGCCGCGAGACGCTCCGTGCCTTGCGCGGAATGCGGCTCTCGATTCGCGCGAGCAGCGCGTCCGTCTCGCTCTTGATGCGTACCTTGTCGATCACCGGGATCAGGCCAAGGAATCGCCGCACCGGCTCACGGCCGAGAAAGATGTTGGCGCCCACCGAAAGCTCATCGGCGAGTGCCAGGTCCTGATAGACGGTCTCGATACCGAGCTCACGTGCCTTGCCCGGCGTTTCCAGCCGGACCGGCCGTCCTTCCAGCCGGATTTCCCCGGCATCCGGCCGGTACACCCCGGCAATATGCTTGATCAGGGTGGATTTGCCCGCCCCATTGTCGCCCACCAGCGCCAGAACCTCACCCGCGCCGAGCGAAAGATCGACCCCGTGGAGCACGTCCACGGGCCCGAAACTCTTGACCAGTCCTTCCACTTCCAGAAGGGCTGCCACCCGACGTTTCTCCCCCCAACTTTTGGCCGAGAGTAGAGGCCCAGCTTCGGCCCGTCGTCAACCTGCTCTATTCACGGTTTCCGCTGCTCGATCAAAGCCCCTTCGCCGCCGCCATGACCTCGGCGGCATGCCCGTCCACCTTGACCTTCCGCCACACCCGCGCGATCCGCCCATCACGGTCGATGAGGAAGGTGCTCCGCTCGATCCCCATGTATTTCCGGCCATACATCGATTTCTCGATCCAGGCGCCATAGGCTTCCGACACCTTTCCCTCGACATCCGAGGCCAGCGGAAAGCTGAGCTTGTGCTGCTTCGCGAAGGCCTCGATCGGCTTCATCGGGTCGCGCGAGACGCCGATCACCGTGATCCCGATCTTGCCGAGCGCCGGCAAGGCTTCCTCGAAAGCGCAGGCCTCGCGCGTGCAGCCGGCCGTGTTGGCCTTGGGATAGAAATAGAGCACGAACGGCTTGCCCTTCATGGCACCGAGGCTCACGCTTCGTCCGCCGTTCGCGGGCAGCGCGAAATCGGGCGCTTTATCCCCTTCGCCAACGCTCATGTCTTTCGCTCCTCGATCGGACGCTCGGTGACCGGCCCCACATGGTGCTCGAACAGAAGACGCACGGCGCGGCCCAGTTCCTCCAGGGTGGCCAGCAGCCCGGCCACGTCAAGCACCGCCTCTCCGCTCGCCCGCACGGCATGAAGAAGGGCCGTCGCCACCGCCTCGGGCAGCGCCGCCGGGGGCGGCGCGCGGCCCACGGCAACGCGCAAGAGACCCATCACGGTGCGATAGAGAAGCTCCGCGCGCAACAGCAGCGCTGCCTCCTCGCGGCTCAGCACGGAAACCGTCTCGAGCCCG
Organism: Acetobacteraceae bacterium; assembly: GCA_030044345.1. Classification (GTDB taxonomy): domain Bacteria; phylum Pseudomonadota; class Alphaproteobacteria; order Acetobacterales; family Acetobacteraceae; genus JAKAWQ01. The sequence goes on from JASHVY010000335.1 coordinate 5,911, forward strand.
GCCAGCGCAAGGCGCGTTGTCGGGTTCCAAAGCTCCGGCCGGGCGGGCGCATGGATGAGCTGGAGCACCTGGGCGATGAACTCCACCTCCATCAACCCGCCCGGCGTCAGCTTCAGGTCCCATGGGCTCGCCGCCGGCAGCTCGCGCGCCACGCGCGCCCGCATCAGAGCCGCATCGGCGCGGATCCGCTCCGGTGGCCCCGCGTTTTCGAGGGCTGTCCGGATCGCCGCCGCAACCTCGGTGCGGAATTCGCGCGCCCCCGCGACCACGCGGGCCCGCGTCAGCGCCATCCGCTCCCAGGTCCAGGCATCGCTCGCATGATAGCGGCGAAAACTGGCGAGCGAGACGGCGACAGGCCCCTTATTGCCCGAAGGGCGGAGCCGCATGTCCACCGCGAAAGCCGGCCCCTCCGCGCCCGCCGTGGAGAGCGCGGCGATGAACGCATGAACCGCGCGGATGAACCATTCGCTCGCCGGCAGCCGGCGCGCGCCCCGGCTCTCGCTCAGCTCTGCCGGATGATCGTAGATCAGCATCAGATCGAGGTCGGAGCCCGCCATCATTTCGCGCCCGCCTCCTTTGCCGAGCATCACCACCGCCATTCGCCCGTGCGGCACGCGGCCATAGCGGCGGGCGAAATCGGCGAGCAGGCGCGGCAGCAGCGCCTGGAGAGTGATATCGGCCAACGCGGTGCGGGCAATGCCGGCTTCATCGGCATTTGCCCGCCCCTCCAGTGTGGCGACCGAAATGCGGAACCCCTCCGTCTGGACGAAGCTCCTGATCTCGGTGAGCGCCTCCTCCAGCCCATGGGTCGGAGAGAGCCGCGCCTTGAGCCCCAAGCTGAGCGTGTGGCTCAGTCCGCGGGCGGCATGCTCCGGCCCCAGGCTTTCCTGCTCTGGGCTTTCCGGCACGAGCAGCCCCTCCAGCGCGGCTGGGTGGCGGGCGAGATAATCGGCAAGCGGCCGCGCGGCACCGAACACCGCGGCGATCCGCCCGAGCAGCGCCGGGTGGCGCTGAAAAAGCGAAAGAATCTGCACGCCGGCCGGCAGGCGGGCGAGGAACTCGTCGAACCGCGCGAGCGCCGTGCCCGGATCGCGCTGCCGGGCGAGGGCGGCAAGAAGCTGCGGCAGAAGGCGGAAAAGCAGCTCGCGGGCACGCTCGGAACGAAGCGCACGCGGCCGCCCGGTCTGCCAGCCCTGCACCGCGACCGCGACGCGCGCCGGATCCGTGAAGCCGAGCGCGCGGAGCGCCTCGAGCGCGGCCGGCTTCGGTTCGTCCTCCCCGCGCAGATCGAGCGCCTGCGGCAGCGTCTCCACCTCGCGCACCGGCTCGAACATCTCGCGATAGCGCGCCTCGACCCGCCGCAAATGGCCGAGCAGCCGGCCCGCCATGCGCTCCGGCTCCTTTCCTCCCATGAAACGGAGAAAGCGCGCGACACCGTCTTCCGTCTCGGGCAGGCTGTGCGTCTGCCGATCCGCCACCATCTGCAAACGATGCTCGACCGTGCGGAGGAAACGGTAGGACGCGGCAAGCTCTTTGGCAGCTCGTGGCGCAAGAATGCCGGCGCGCGTGAGGGCGATGAGCGCGGGAAGAGTCGCCGGCACGCGCAGGCTCGGATCGCGCCCGCCCCAGACGAGCTGCAAAGTCTGGGCGACGAACTCGATCTCGCGGATGCCGCCAGCGCCGAGCTTGAGATTATGACCCGTGAGCTGCGCAAACATGCTCTCCGCCGGTTCGTCCAACCGGTGCGACTGGCCGAAGCGCGAATCGATCCGCCGGCGCATCGCGTGGATATCGGCGATCGCCGCAAAATCGAGATGCCGGCGCCAGACGAAAGGACGGATCTCTTCGAGGAACTGCGCGCCGAGCGCGCGGTCCCCGGCGACCGGGCGCGCTTTGACCATTGCGGCGCGCTCCCAATTCTGCGCCATGCTTTCGTAATAAGCGAGCGCGGCGGGCAAGGCGACGGCTGGCGGCGTTGCAGCCGGATCGGGACGGAGGCGAAGATCTATACGAAAGACGTAGCCGTTCGCGTCGCGCGCTTCCATCAGCGTCGCCAGGTCGCGCGCGAGCCGTGCATGGACGAAGCCGGGTGTCGTGTCGGGGCCGCGCGCTGCCTCAGGATCGTAGAGCAGCACAAGATCGACATCGCTCGAGTAGTTGAGCTCGTGCGCGCCGAGCTTGCCCATGCCGAGCACGACGAAGCCCGAGCCGCGATCGGGCGCCGTGGGATCCGGCAGCCTGATCTGCCCACCACGATGTGCGGCGAGCAGCAGATGGCGTGTGGCAAGGGAGAGTGTCGCTTCCGCGAGATCGGAAAGCCCGCCCGTGACCTGCTCGAGCCGCCAGAGCCCTCCGATATCCGCGATCGCCGTGGCGAGCGCCACCTCGCGCTTGGCCTGCCGCAACAGGGACGCAATCCGCGGCCGCTCCATCGCCGGCTCGGCCGCGGCGAGCCTGCCGAGCGCTGCCGCGACGACCGGCTCCGGCCCGGCCTCGGCGAGCGTGCGCAGGCTCGCCGCCTCGCGCACGGCAAGGTCCGCGAGATAGGGGCTGTTGCCGCCGAGCGCCCGCAGGAGCGCCCTTCCTTCCGGGCGCGCGGCCAGCCGCGCCTCGGTCCGGCCGAGAGCGGCGAAACGCTCGATCAGCCGCTCGGCCGCTCCCTCGTCGGCCGGGAGCGGCCAGGCCAGCGGCAGGCGAAAATCACCTTGCATGACCGGCGAGGCTCACCGTGTTGAGACGCCCGGGTCAAGCCGCGGCCCATTTCCTTCATTTTCTCTGCGATATCGTGCTCGGGGGCTTGCTGCTCATCGTGGCTGCGGGCTGTCTTCTCGCCTGGAAGCTCGCGGAAGGGCCGATCAACCTCGCCTTCCTGATCCCGCGCGCGGAGGCCGCGTTCAATGCCGGCCCGAACTCCCCGCATCTGACCATCGGCGCCGCAGCGCTCGGCTGGCAGGGATTCCGCAACGGGGTCGAGAGCCCACTCGATCTCGTGTTCGCCGATATCGTGCTGCGCGGCGAGAATGGGGTGGGCATGGCCGAGATCCCGGTTGCGGAAGTGTCTCTCTCGGCGCCGCAGCTCCTGATCGGGCGGATCGTCCCGCGCCGGATCATCATCGAGAATCCCAAGGTGCGGGTGCTGCGCAATGCGCAGGGAAGGCTCGCGGTTTCCTTCGGCCGGCGCCGCGAGGGCGAAGCCCCCTCTCCCGCCACCACCAGCCTGCTTCAGGAAATCGTCGCCGCGCTCAATTCTCCCCCCGGGCCGCTCGGCCGGGGCGCAAGCGCGCCGGCGCGCCGTTTTCCGGCCTTGAGCCAGCTCCGCATCCTGGCGATCCACGGCGCCGAGCTTTCGGTCGTCGACCGGGAGCTCGGCGCCACCTGGTACGCACCGGCAGCGAGTCTCACGCTCTTCCGAGGCGCGGAAGGCGGACTCACCGGCAATGGCGAGATCACGGTCGCGGTCAACGGACGACAGGCGGAGCTTTCGCTTCAGGCGAGCCTCCACAAGCAGAGCGGGCTCGCGGTGGCGGCCAGGCTCTCGCCGATCCGCCCGGCCGAGCTTGCCACGATCCTGCCGAGCCTTGCCCCGCTCGCAGCCCTGAATGCGCCTGTCACGCTCGATGTCGATTTCACGATGGCAAGCGAAGCAGCGCAGCCTGAGCTTCGGCTCCGCGGCGCGCTGGGCGCGGGAGAGGTTTCGATCGGCGGCGGCATGGTGCCGATCGATGGCGGCGCGCTGGCACTCACGGCGAGCCCGCAAGCCGCCACCTTGGATCCACTCACGCTCCATCTGACCGGACCCGACGGCACAGCGGGGCCGGTGCTGACGGCGAACGGTTCAGCCACGCGGACGAAAGAAGGTGGCTGGGACGGGAATGTCTCGGTCGGCACGTCGGGCGTGAAGATGGCGGACCTCGCCCGCTACTGGCCCCCTGAGATCTCCAAGGACGGTCGTGCCTGGGTCACCGGCAATATCACCGCCGGCACGGCCGACAAGGCCGTGCTCGCGCTCGGCTTCACAACGGCTGCGGATGGCGGCGATTTCGACATCACGCATATCGGCGGCCATGTCGCGGGGAGCGGGCTTACCGTGCATTGGCTGCGCCCGATCCCGCCGCTGACGGACGGCTCAGCCACACTTTCGATCACGAGTGCGGATTCGCTCACCATCGCCGTTGCGCACGCGGAGGAGGGCGCGCTCACCGTCACGAGCGGGAATGTACGCTTCACCGGCCTCTCCGCCCGCGAACAGGACGGCGCGATCGCGGCACGGATTGCCGGCCCGTTGCCTGCCGTCCTGAGTTTGCTCGAAGAAAAGCGGCTTCATCTCCTCGCGCGCCGCAAGCTGCCCTTCACGGATGTGGCGGGCAACACGGAGACGGCGCTCACCGTCAGCCTGCCGCTCGATGCCAGGGTCACCATGGATCAGGTGCGGATGCGCGCCGACGCCAGGCTCTCCTCCGTGCATCTTGGCGCGATCGTCGCCGGTCGCGCGCTCGACAATGGAACGCTCCACCTGACCGCCGACAATGACGGGCTGACGATCGCCGGCAGCGGCGCGATCGCGGCGATCCCGGCGCAATTTTCCTATGCGCTCGATTTCCGTGCCGGGCCGCCAGGCGGAATCGTGCAACAGGGCAAGGTGGAAGCGCGGGCAGACGCCAAGTCTCTTGCCGGGCTCGGAATCGGCGGATTGGGCGACGTGATCGCCGGCCCGATCGCTCTCACCACGAATTTCTCCGAGGCACGGGACGGCACGGGCACGGCGGAAGTGAAAGCCGGGCTCACGGACGCGGCGCTGACGCTCGCCCCGATCGGCTTCACCAAGCCGGCGGGAAGCAATGCGACGGCCCATGCGACGATTGCGCTCACGGCCGACAGGATTGATGCGATCCCAACGTTCGGGCTGACCGGTGCCGGCATTTCGCTCGCCGGCGCGGCGAGCTTTGCCGGCGGTCGGCCGGTTCTCGTGCGGATCGCGCATGCCACGATCGGGCGGACGGAGGCGGACGGATCGGTGCGATTTCCGAACGACGGCCAGCCGATGGCGATCGTGCTTTCCGGCCCGACGCTCGATCTCTCCACCCGCTTCGCCCATCAGACGCACAAGGGGACAGCACCGAGGCCGCACATCGCCGCGAAACCGACAGGCGGACCACCCTGGACGCTCGACGCCACCTTCGGACGGGCGCTGCTCGCCAGGGGCCAGACGCTTGCCGATTGCCGTGTGCATGCCGAAAGCGACGGGCTGCGCATCACCACGGCCCGGCTCACCGGCAATCTGGCCTCCGGACGTCCGCTCACGATCGCCATCACGCCCGAAGGCAGCTTCCGCGCGCTCACGATTTCAACCGATGACGCCGGTGCGCTGCTGGCCGCAACCGACGTCAGCCAAGGCGTACGCGACGGTGCCCTCTCGATCTCCGCGCGCTATGACGACAACCTCGCGGGATCGCCGCTTTCCGGCAATGCCGAGATCGACGATTTCCGTGTCCTTCAGGTGCCGGCCCTCGCCCGTGTCTTGCAGGCCATGACCCTCTACGGACTCGCCGAGACGCTCGAGGGGCCGGGTCTCCGGTTTTCGAAGCTGATCGCGCCGTTCGATCTCGCCGGCGATCAATTGGCGTTTGGCGAGACGCGGGCATTCAATCCTTCGCTCGGGCTGACGATGACGGGAAACATCGATCTCGCCGCCCGCAGCGCGAACCTCTCAGGCACGATCGTGCCCGCCTATTTCTTCAATTCCCTTCTTGGCCATATTCCGTTGATCGGCCGTCTCTTCAGCCCCGAGAAAGGCGGTGGGGTCTTCGCCGCCGCCTACACGGTTCATGGCCCGCTCAACGATCCCGCCGTGCATGTCAATCCGCTCTCCGCGGTGACTCCGGGCTTCCTGCGTGGCCTCTTCTCAATGTTCAACGAGGAGAAGCGGTGAGAAAGCGGGCGATGGCGCCCTCATAATCCTTCTCGCGCGCGATCTCGGCGATCAGCGAGGGCGGAATCGCTCCCGCGAGGGACCGGGGATCCGCCCCCTCGCGCAGCGCCTTGAGCGTGGCATAGGCGGCAGACATCGCGGCCGAAAAAGTGAGATGCGGCTGGAGGGAAACGCGCACGCCTTCCGCGGCGAGCGTTGCGCGATCGGCAAGATCGGGCGGCGCGCCGCCAAGCAGGATCGGCGGTGGCACGGCGGCGGCGATCGCGGCAAGCTCCTCTCGGGTACGCAGCCCGGCGAAAAAGACCGCATCCACGCCGGCCGCGCGATAGGCCTGCGCTCGGGCGATCGCATCGGCAACGCCGGCGAGCGAAACGGTGGTGCGCCCGGCGATGATCAGCGCGGGATCGGCACGCGCGGCGAGCGCGGCACGCATCTTCCCCACCCCCTCCTCGAGGGAGACGAGCTCCGGCCTCGCCTCGCCGAAGCCGCGCGGCAATTT
>JASHVY010000336.1 GCA_030044345.1 Acetobacteraceae bacterium
GCCGTCGTCGCCCCCGGCATCGCCCAGGCCCTCTTCGCCACCGCGGTCGGCCTCTTCGCCGCGATCCCGGCGGTGCTCGCCTACAACACCATCAGCACCGACCTTGCCCGCTTCGCCGGCCGGCTCGAGGCTTTCGCCACCGAGTTCGGCGCCATCCTCTCCCGCCAGACCGAGGAGCGTGCCTGACATGGCCGCGACCCTCCCCGGCCGCGCCAACGGCCGCAACGGCCAGCGCGGCCGCTACCGCCCGCTCGCCGAGATCAACGTCACGCCGCTCGTCGACGTGATGCTGGTGCTGCTGATCATCTTCATGGTCACCGCGCCGCTGATGACCTCGGGCGTCACCGTCGATCTGCCCAAGGCGGACGCCGCACCGCTCAACCAGGATTCGACGCCCATCACCCTCTCGATCGACGCTGCCGGGGACATCTACCTTCAGGACACACAGATCCCGCTCGACGGGCTGGTGGCGAAGCTCAAGGCGATCGCCCAGAACAATCCGGACCGGCGGATCTTCGTGCGTGGCGACCGGCGCCTGCCCTATGGCCGGATCATGGAGGTGATGGCGACCATCACCCAGGGCGGCTTCACCAAGGTGGCGCTGCTCGCCGAGCAGGCCCCCCCGCCATCGGAGACAGACCAAAACGGGAGCGGCGGGAAGAAGGGCTGAGACTCCACCCCAAGGCCAGCTTCCTCAAGGCCAGCAATGCCCCCCGAGCTACGCCGCGGCGCCGCCTTTTCCGCGGTCCTGCACATCATCATCGTGATTCTGCTCGTCATCACGGTGGAACCCTCGCTGCCGCCGGAGACGCCGCAAGGGCTCGCCGTGAGCATGGAATTCGCCGGGCCCACGGCGAAAGGCCCGACCCCGACCCCGACCCCCGCGCCCACCAAGGCCTCGACGGTGACGCAGAAGCCGCAGGTGACGCAGCCGCCGAAGCCGCAGCCGCCCGAGGCGCCGCCGCCCCCCCCGCCACCACCGCCCCCTCCAACCCCGGCCGAGGAGGCGCCGACACCCAAGCCGGTGCCCCCGGTGCCGCGTACCCAGGCGCCGACGCCGGTCGTCGTGCCGACACCGCCGCCCCCGAAAACGCTGCCCACCCCCTCGCCGCCCAAGCCGACGCCCACACGGCAGCCGCCGCTGCCTTTGCCTCCGCCCCCCGCGCCCGTGCCGCCGGCCCCGCCGAGCCCGACGCACCAGCCGAACCCGACCACCAATCCGGCCGCGTCCAGCCAGGCGCTCGAGAACACGCTCGAGAAGCTGCGCTCGCTCGAGCAGCAGACGAGCCCGCCCAAGGCGCTGCCGAACCCCACGCCGGGCGGGGCGCCCAATCCTGGCGGCAACCCGCAGAGCAACGACACGGCCTCTCTCTCGGCCTCCGAGCGCGGCGCGATCGGCGACTATGTCCGCCGCTGCTGGACCTATGACCCGGGTGCGCAAGGGGTGAACCAGTTCCAGGTCCTGCTCGACGTCACCACCGATGCCGCGGGCGTCGTGCGCCAGGCCTCCATCGCGCCGTCGGACGAAGGGCGCGTGGATTCCAACCCCGAGCTGCGCGCCTTCGCCGAACGCGCCGTCAACGCCGTGCTCGATCCTCGCTGCGCCAACCTGCCGCTGCCGCAAGGCCTTCTCGGCGAGATTCGCCATCTCGAGTTCCGGTTCTCACCGTAAAGCGAGGCTTTCGGCATCTTGGAGAAGAAGGATCGCGTCCAAGGCAAAAGGCAGAAGCCGATATCGGCCGGTGCTGAACGAACGCTGCAACAGGCCCTGGCGCTCCACCAATTGGGCAGGCTTGCCGAGGCGGAGCGGCTCTACAGGCAGATCCTGCAACAGGACCCCAATCATATCGACGCGCTCCATCTGCTCGGCATGGCGGCGCTGCAAGCCGGGCAGAAGGAGCGCGGCGTCCGCCTGCTCGAGAAGGTGATCCGGATCCGACCGGATATCGCCTCGGCGCACAGCAATCTCGGCGTCGCGCTCAGGGATCTCGGACGGTTCACCGAGGCCGTCGCCAGTTGCGACAAGGCGATCGCGCTCGCGCCGGAGTCCGCCGAACCCTGCAACAATCGCGGCGTCGCGCTCGTGGATCTCGGGCGGTTCGCCGAAGCGCTTACCAGCTATGAGAGAGCGATCGCGCTCAAGCCTGACTATGCCGAGGCATACAGCAATCGCGGCAACGCGCTGAGGGGCCTCCATCGTCTCGAAGACGCCATGGCCAGCTATGACAAGGCGATCGCGCTGAACCCGCGCTCAGCCGCGGCGCATACCAATCGCGGGGTCGCTCTCGAAGAGCTCCGGCAGTTCGACGAGGCGCTCGTCAACCACGAGAGGGCGATCGCGCTCAAGCCCGACTACGCCGAGGCCCACAACAATCGCGGCATCACGCTCAGGGACCTCAACCGGCTCGAGGAGGCGGTTGCCAGCTACGACAAAGCGATCGCGATCGAACCACAATACGCCGAGGCGTACAGCAATCGCGGGCTCGCGCTCAGGGATCTCAAACGGCTCGACGCGGCCATTGCCAGCTACGACAAGGCGATCGCGCTCAAGCCCAATTACGCCGAGGCCTATTTCAACAAGAGCCTCTGTTGCCTGACGGCGGGAGACATGGCGCAGGGGTGGAAATTGTTTGAGTATCGAAAGAAAATGGTCCGCCCCATGGGCTATCGTCCTTACACGCGGCCGACATGGCTGGGCGAGGACGATCTCACCGGCAAAACCCTCTTTCTTTACTGGGAGCAGGGGCTCGGGGACACGATCCAGTTTTGCCGCTATGCGAGGTTGACCCTCTCGCGGGCGGCCCGCGTGGTGATGAGCGTGCAGGATCCGCTGGTCCGCCTGTTGCGCCCCATGGAACCGCAGATCGAGATCATCGGCGCCGATCAGGAGCCCGACGATTTCGATTTCCATTGCCCCTTGATGAGCTTGCCGCTCGCATTCGGGACAACCGGGGAAACCATTCCCTCCGCGCCGCGCTATCTCGCTGCCGACCCGGCGCTGAAAGCGCAATGGGCCGAGCGCCTGCCGCCCGGTCCGCGGCCCCGCATTGGCCTCGCCTGGAGCGGCAATCCGATCCACCCGAACGACCATAACCGCTCGATGACGCCGGCACTGCTCCAACCGCTCCTCTCCATAAATGCCGATTGGTTCTGCCTTCAGAAGGAGATTCGCGCGCAAGACGCCGAGACTCTCGAGGGATTCCCGAAAATCACTCTTCTGGGCGAGAGTCTGGAAGATTTCGCCGATACCGCGGCGGTGATCGAAGCGCTCGATCTGGTCATCACCGTCGATACGGCCGTGGCGCATCTGGCGGGCGCGCTCGGCAAGCCGGTCTGGATTCTGTTGCCTTTCTCGACCGATTGGCGCTGGTCGCCCGATCGGGAGGAGAGCGCCTGGTACTCGAGCGCGCGCCTCTATCGCCAGCCACGAATCGATGACTGGCCCTCTGTCATCGCGCGCGTGAAGGCCGACCTGATTGTGCAGTTTGGTGACAACGAGATCAATATGGCTTCTGGCGGATCGCAGAGCGATCCGCCAAAGTCATGAAATTGATCGAGAAAGTGTTATGCACTTCGATGAAGTATCAGAAAGAAGGAGCCTTCTTTTTCTGAAGAAAAAGAAGCAAAAAGACTTTTCTCCGTTTTCCGGACCAGGTGCTGGCTGAGGACTGCGAATGCAAGGATAAAAGTTCTTTGGTTCTTTCTTTCAAGAAAGAACAGCCTCTCTTCTCTGCTTACCGCTTTTTGTTTACTGAATTTTGTTTACCCCACGGGGCCTGGTAGAAGGTTCATCGCCAGATACGTCCTCATGCTCCGGCTGACGACGCAATTCGACATTCCAAAGCGATTGCTCGTCCCGACGACATACCTCGAGTTCAAGCAAAGCGGCACATTGGGGACAGGAAAACTCCCGCAACTCGAGATCCTCATGGAGCCGGAGATGAGGCCCATAAAGACTCGGCACGACTGTCCTGCACGAGGCCATGTCCTTCCAGTTCCGGTCCACCCGCCCGAGATCGGCGCCGCAGGCACAGCGGAAATGTCCATCTGGAGATATGCTCAACGCTTGGCCCTGTTCGGAGTTTGCCGAAGGACTTACCTTTATCTTTTCTCCGCCAAGACGGGAGAGGCGAATCTCCCGCCGCTTGAGGGCCGTCGCATTCATGTCCGGAGCGCCGGCCGCATCGAGAATCACGCCATGGAGCTCGGCGGCCCAATGGCGGGTGACATAGCCAAGCGCAACGTCCCGCGCGACGAGCCCGGGATCGCGCTGAAGC
>JASHVY010000337.1 GCA_030044345.1 Acetobacteraceae bacterium
CGGACCCGGAGAAGGGCACCGGAGCGGTGAAGATCACCCCGGCGCACGATTTCAACGATTTCAAGGTGGGCGAGCGCCACGGCTTGCCGATGCCTTCGGTGCTCGACCGCGAGGCGAAGATCCGGCTCGATGAGATCCGGGAGCGTTTTTCACCCGTGCCGGGAGTCGCAGATCCTGCATTCCTGGAAACGCTTGCCGGGCAGGACCGTTTCGCCGCGCGCGAGGCGATCGTGCAGAAGCTCGAAGAACTGGGATTGCTCGCGAAATCGGAGACGCATCTGCATCAGGTCCCGCACGGAGACCGATCGGGCGTGCCGATCGAGCCGCTGCTCACCTGGCAATGGTTCTGCGATGCGGTCGAGCTTGCGAAACCCGCGATTGCGGCCGTGGAATCCGGCCAGACCGTGTTCGTGCCCAGGCAATGGGAGAACACGTTCTTCGCCTGGATGCGCAATCTGGAGCCCTGGTGCATCAGCCGCCAGCTCTGGTGGGGCCACCGCATTCCTGCCTGGTATGGTCCGGACGAGACGATCTTCGTCGCCGATACGGCGGACGAGGCAGCGGCGGTGGCGGAACGCCATTACGGACGCACGGTCGAGCTCCGCCAGGACGAGGATGTGCTGGACACCTGGTTCAGCTCGGCGCTCTGGCCGTTCTCGACGCTTGGCTGGCCGGAGAAAACACCGGAGCTCGCGCGCTATTACCCGACCGATGTGCTGGTGACGGGGTTCGACATCATCTTCTTCTGGGTCGCCCGGATGATGATGATGGCCCATCACTTCATGCGCGATGTGCCGTTCCGCACCGTTTACATCCACGGTTTGGTGCGCGATCAGCACGGGCAGAAGATGGCGAAATCGAAGGGGAATATCATCGATCCCCTCGAGCTGATCGATGCCTATGGTGCCGATGCGCTGCGTTTCGCGATCGTTCAGCTCACCGGGCCCGGGCGGGACATCAAGCTCGGGCCGGCGCGGGTCGAGACGGCGCGGAGCTTTGTCACGAAAATCTGGAACGCCGCGCGATTCTGCGAAATGAACGGCATCCGCCCCGACCCGGAATTCCGGCCGGAGGCGGCAAAACTCCCTCTCTGCCGCTGGGTGCTGGATGGTGCCAATCGCGCGATCCATGAGGCGAGCGCTGCGCTCGAGGCGTTTCGTTTCGATGAATATGCCTCGGCCTGCTATCACTTTGCCTGGCACCTTTTCTGCGACTGGTTTCTGGAATTCGCGAAGCCCGAGCTTGCCGCCGGCGGTGGGGGAGCGGCGGAGGTGCGCGCGACTGCTTCGCATGTGCTGGGCACGCTGCTCCGGCTTCTGCATCCGGCGACACCGTTCGCAACCGAAGAGCTGTGGGACCGGCTGGGCTATGGTCCTTCGGGCAGCCTGATCCGCACCGCCTGGCCCGCGCCCGTGCCGGTTGCGGATGCGGAGGAAGCACGCGCGGAACTCGATTGGGTGGTGCGGCTGATCAGCGAAGTGCGGACGGTGCGCGCAGAGATGAACGTGCCGCCGGCGACGCTGACGCCCATCCTGCTCAAGGATGCGCGGCCCGAAACGCTTGCGCGCGCCGAGCGCTGGCGCGAGGCGATCGGCCGGCTCGCCCGCGTCTCGCAGATCCGTCCGCTTGAAGGCGCGCCGCCGCGCGGCGTGGCGCAGGCGGTCGTCGATGAGGCGACTGTGATCCTGCCGCTCGCCGAGATCGTCGATCTTGCGCAGGAGCGCGCGCGGCTCGATCGCGAGCGCGGCAAGGTCGGGCGCGAGGCCGAGCGGCTCAAGCAGAAGCTTGCCGATGCGGCTTTCGTGAGCCGGGCGCCGGAAGAGGTCGTCGAGGAGAATCGCGAGCGCCTCGCCGCGGCCGAGGCGGAGCTTGCTCGCCTCGAGGCGGCCCTGCGCCGCATCGCCTGAATTTCGTCAATCGCTATCCGTCATCGCCGCCGAAAGGGGAGGAGACCACCGATGCTTCAGAAACGCTGGGACAAGTCTCGGCTGCCTTCACGCCACGTCACCGAAGGGCCGGACCGCGCGCCGCATCGCAGTTACTATTACGCGATGGGAATGACGGAGGATGAGATCCACCAGCCTCTCGTCGGTGTCGCGACCTGTTGGAACGAGGCCGCGCCGTGCAATATCGCGCTCGCGCGCCAGGCGCAGTCCGCCAAGAAGGGTGTGGCGGAGGCGGGGGGATCTCCGCGCGAGTTCACCACCATCACCGTGACCGATGGCATCGCGATGGGCCATCAGGGGATGAAATCCTCGCTCGTCTCGCGTGATCTGATTGCCGATTCGATCGAGCTCACCATGCGCGGGCATTGCTATGACGCGCTCGTCGGGCTTGCCGGCTGCGACAAATCCTTGCCCGGCATGATGATGGCGATGCTGCGGCTCAATGTGCCGAGCGTCTTCATGTATGGCGGCTCGATCCTTCCCGGCCGTTTCCACGACCGAGACGTGACGGTGGTGGATGTGTTCGAGGCGGTGGGGCAGCACGCGGCGGGAAAGATGACGGACGAGGAGCTGCACGCGCTCGAATGTGTGGCCTGCCCCTCGTCCGGCGCCTGCGGCGGGCAGTTCACTGCCAACACCATGGCGACGGTGAGCGAGGCGATCGGGCTCGCTCTGCCAGGCTCGGCGGGCGCGCCGGCACCTTACGAGGACCGGGATCGTTTTGCAGTCGAATCCGGGCGCGCGGTGATGGCGCTGATGGAGAACCAGCTTCGCCCGCGCGATATCGTGACGCGGCACGCGCTTGAGAATGCGGCCGTGATTGTGGGCGCGACCGGGGGATCGACCAATGCGGGTCTCCATCTGCCGGCGATCGCACACGAGGCGGGCATCCGGTTCACGCTCGAGGACGTGGCCGCGATCATGCGCCGCACGCCCTATATCGCCGACCTCAAGCCGGCCGGAAAATATGTCGCTCTCGATGTGTTCCGGATCGGTGGCATTCCGGTGATCCTGAAGGCGCTGCTGGATGCCGGGCTGCTCCATGGTGATTGCCTGACCGTCACCGGCCGCACGCTCGCCGAGAATTTGCGGGACGTCGTCTTCCCGACCGATCAGGATGTCGTCTATCCCGTCTCGCGCGCGCTCTCGAAGACGGGCGGCGTTGTCGGCCTCAAGGGCAGTCTCGCGCCCGACGGGGCAATCGTGAAGGTGACCGGGCTCAAGTCACTTCGTTTCGAAGGCACGGCCCTCTGCTTCGACTGCGAGGAGGATGCATTCCGCGCCGTGCAGGAGCGTGCATACAAGGCAGGCGATGTGATCGTGATCCGCTATGAAGGTCCGAAGGGCGGACCGGGCATGCGCGAGATGCTCTCGACCACCAGCGCGATCTACGGCCAGGGCATGGGCGGAGAAGTGGCGCTGATCACGGACGGACGCTTTTCAGGCGGCACGCGCGGCTTCTGTGTCGGCCATATCGGGCCCGAGGCGGCGGTGGGCGGACCGATTGCGCTTCTGAAGAACGGCGACCGCATCATCATCGATGCCGAGAAAGGCACGATCGATCTCGCGCTTCCGGAGGCCGAGCTTGCCGCCCGGCGCGCCGCTTGGCAGCCGCGCAAGACGGACTATCAAAGCGGCGCGCTCTGGAAATATGCGCAGCTCGTCGGTCCTGCCTCGCAGGGCGCGGTGACGCATCCGGGAACGGCAGCCGAAACCCACTGCTACGCGAATATCTGAAACGGCTCTGGATTTCGGGGTGGTCGGGGCCGGGATTTGCGAGAGCGTGATGACCGAAGGTGATTTCATCTCCGGTCATCATGCTCTCGCCCTGCTTCCTCGATCCATTTTATGGCTTTGGCAGATCGCAAGGCGATATGGCCAGAAGCCATGGTGATCTAGCTCGATATTTTCGAAAGATCGCGGTTGGCATCACGCCCTTCCAGCATCACAAGAACAGACCGCGCGGTCGTCAGCTCGTGCGAGGCGAAGCCTTCGCTGAACTTGCCGTAGGCGCTCCGGAGCGCGGCCACCGCCGTGTCGCGTTCGGAACGCCCTGTGGCAATCCGGGCAAGGTCAACGGCGCCCCGAAGTTCGAAGCAAAGTGCCCCTTGTCCCCGCGCCACGGTCAGCGCTTCCATCAGGCAGGCGCGCGCGTCGCCGGGTCTGCCAAGCTGAAGCAGAATGTTCGATTTCAGCCGCAGCACTTCGCTCATTGCAAAGACCTCGCCGTCGCTGCGAGCGATCGAGGCCGCTTCCTCGGTCACGTCGAGCGCGCGCAGGCTGTCGCCCGACTTCGCAAGACCTTGCGCGTACAGCGCCTGATAGAGAGGGATCCAGTTCTTCACCCCCGTTGCGCGTACCGCCTGCAGCGCCTGGCGGAAGGTTGCCAGCGGTCCGATGATGTCTCCACGGCAGATGGCAGCCCAGGAACGATACATCTCCACCAGATTGCCCCAAAACCGGAAATCATGCTTGCGGCAAAGTGCCAGCACATCATCGTAGATGGCATGATTGTCGATTCTCGCGCGACACGCGTCGAGGACAAGAACCGCATGTCCGAGTGTATAGACGAGCGTATGCGGATGTTTCTGTGCCTCGGCATGGCGCACGGCACGCGCGGCCATCGCTATCGCCTGGTCGATATGGCCGAGATGGTAGAGCACAAGGGTCAGATGCGAAAGTGCGGTCGCGCCGATATCGTGCCCGAACTGGTACATAAGCGGCCGGTGCTGCTCGGGATCGTAGAGCTGGCGTGCCCGCTCGAGATGCTGGCGCCCGCGTTCCAGCTCCCCCATCATCACCAGTGTTGTGCCGAGATTACGGTTGGCCACGCACAACCCTGCGGTGTCGCCGAGTGATTCGGCCTCTTCCAGCGCTTCGGATGCGACCTGCTGCTGGATCTTCGTTTCGCCACGCACATAGGCCGCTGCCCAGAGTCCGTAGAATACCGCAAACTTGCGCGATGGATCCGAAGCGGGACCCAGCAGGGTTCTTGCGCGTTTCCAGACCGCGAGCGTCTCCGGCGCGGCATAGCCGCGCAGTTCGGTCATGGCCTGTCCGAGCGCGGTCTCCAGGGCGAGATCATAGCGGGCCCGCACCTCTTCCGAGAGTGTCTGGAGAAGTTCACGTGCCTGCGACAGATGGGCAACCGCCTCGGTATTCGCTGATCGAAAGACAGCACGCTCTCCGGCACGGAACCACCAGCGCACGGCCGCCTCGGTCAGCCCTGCGGCGGTGAAGTGATGCGCGACCAGCTCGGGCTGGTTCGCGGCGGTCTCCGGGAAGCGGTTGCAAAGAACCTCGGCAATCCTTGCATGCAGGATATTCCGCTTGCTGCGCAACAAGGTGCTATATGCGGCGTCGCGGACGAGGGCATGCTTGAAAGCGAAGGTGGTGACCGCGGACGTGCCGCGAACATGGATCAGTCCGGAAGCAACGAGCTGCTTGAGGGCCTCGTCCAGATCGCCGATGCGTGATGGCTGGATGGCCGCCACCAGCTCGTAGCTGAATTCACGACCAATGGCTGCGGCGATCTGTGCAACCTCCTTGACCGGTGCAAGATGGTCAAGTCGCGCGAGCAACGAACCCTGCAAGGTCTCGGGGATTGCAACCGGCGAGAGGGCTTGCACGAGCACATACTCATCCGCATGCTCCTCCAACATGCCGGATTCGATCACCGTTCGGGTCAGCTCCTCGACGAAGAGGGGCACGCCGTCGGTCTTCGTCAGAATATTCTCAAGCACCTCCATCGGCAGCGCCTTGCCGCCGGTCTCCCGCCGGATCAGCTCTGCGGCATGATCGCGCCCGAGCGGGCTGAGGTTCAGCACCGTTACGTGGTCGAGGTGGTTCCATTTCGGTTCGAACTCCGGGCGGCAAGTCACCAGGATGAGAATCGCGGCCGACTTGATCCGGTCTATGCACAGATCTATCAGTTCCAGCGTGGTTGGATCGACCCAGTGAAGGTCCTCTATCACACATAGTACCGGGCTGCGGCGCGAGAGGGCGATCAGCCGGTTCGCCAGCACATCGAATGTCCGCCGTTTCGTTTCCTGCAACGACGATTCGGTTCTTCCGTCGGTCGGGCGGATGGATACGAGCATTTCCAGGAAAGGCAGATCTTCGCGGCTGACCGTATCGTCCATGAGTGCGGTCAGAAGCTGCCGCTTCTCCTCGACGGAATGCTCAGGCAACAATCCGGCTGCCCATTCCAGGTGGGTAACGACTGGGTAGAGGGCGCTGTTCGTGTGGAAAGGAGAGCATTGCAGCCGAACGAGCGTGTGCGGCATCTCCATGATGCGCTCGCGCAGCCGCGTGCAGAGGCGGGATTTGCCGATGCCAGCCTCGCCACGAAGCAGGACCGCCTGCCCCCGGTCATCGACGGTCCGGTTCCAGCGTGACAGCAGGAGCGCAATCTCATCCTCGCGATCGACGACTTCGGAAGAGAATCGGCCTTGCGTCGCTTCGAATCGCGTCTCCACGCGCCTTTCGCCCAGGATCCGCCAGACAAGGGTATCCGTTGCGATTCCCTTGAGTGGCTGCGCGCCGAGCGGCTCGAGCTCGAATCGTTCCCGGATCAAGCGGCGCGTTGTCGGATCGATGAGAACGCCACCCGGCGGCGCCAGTGCCGTCAGGCGCGCGGCGAGCGCCGGTGCCGTGCCGACCGCGACTTCCTCTCGGGCGGCGCCTTCCCCAAGCAGGTCTCCGACCACCACGAGGCCGGTTGCAACGCCGGCGCGCACCTGGAGCCGGACCCCGGGCAGCACGTCCAGCCTGCTCACGGCGAGCACGGCATGCATCGCTGCTTGGGTGGCGGACTCGGCGGCATGCTCCGATGCAAAAGGATAGCCGAAATAAGCCATCAACCCGTCACCGAGCAGCCGCGCCACCTGACCGTCGAACCGGGCGACCGCCGCAGTGCAGGCATCGAGACAGGCATTGACGACCGTTCGCATGTCCTCGAGCTCGAGCCGGCTTGCAAGGGCCGTCGAATTCACCAGATCGCAGATCAGGATCGTCACCTGCCGACGCTCGGTTCGGTTGGAGCGGCTCGCATCCGGCTGCGGGGCGGCAATGTTTCCGGCAGTCCCGAGCCGGGCAATGGCCCGCATCATCCTTTTGCGATGACCGAGCGGGATCCCGAGCCCCGCCAGATCCTGATCGGTCAGATCCGGAAGAATATCGAAATCGATGGCCTGCTCGGCAAACAATGCCCGATACTGGCCCAGTCCGAGCGACTCGAGCCATTCGTCAGCATTGGTGGTCGGTATCATCGCCATAGCCAGGGGCCGGATCAGGGATTGATTGTCTCGCCGCCTATTCGATGGTAGCGTTAATTTGGATTCTGTCCACATTGCCGAAACGCCTGGAGATCATTCCATGGACGATCCTTCCAGGTCCAATGTGATCGTCATCGGCGCAGGGATCGCAGGACTTGCGGCGACCCTTCGGCTGCTGGAGCGGGGCTTCCGCGTCACGCTGCTAGAGCGGAACAATTGGCTCGGCGGCAAGCTCGGCGCGCACCAAACCGGCGGCGCTGGGGGTGATTTCCACGAGCATTCTTATCATATGTATCTCAATTGGTATCATAACTTCTGGCGTATCACGGACGAGATCGGGGCACGCAAGCATTTCGAACCCCAGCATAGCATGGGCTATCTGCGGCGCGGCGGCGGCGATTGGGCTCCACGCCTGGTGCGGAACACTGATGTGGGGGCACCGGAAACCGCTTATCAGAATCTCATGAGCGGGCTTCGCTCGCCTGCGGACATGTTTCTTTACAGCTACGCGCTCATCGATCTGCTGGGCACGCCGGCCTGGCATTACGAAGCTCTCGACAAGATGAGCGTGCTGTCGTTCCTGAACTCGCGCCATTATCTCACCCGCGCGGCAATGAGCATTCAGGAAGACATTTCCCTCAAGGCCTTTGCCTCTCCGAACTTTCTGACGGCCGTGCAATCGTTCCGAAAATTTATCAGCTTCAGCTATTGCTGCCCCTCGCCGATGATGTGGCTGCTGCGGGGCAACGCGCAGCAGTGCCTGTTCGAACCGCTGGAACGCCATCTTCATCGTTTGGCCAGTGGTGGAGGCAGGGGCCAAAGGCTGGAGATTCGGCCGTTGCACGAGGTCAGGCGGCTCTGCCTGACCGATGCCGGCGCCATCGAAAGGATCGAGGGGGTGGAGCTTGCCGCATCGCCATCCATGCCATCCATCGGCACCGCCTCGAACCCGCCCGTGAAAGGCACTTTCGCCCTCCCGGCGAGAGGCGATGTGATTCTTGCGGTGCCGCCGCAATCGGTGGCGAGGCTCGTTGACGAAGCGGTGTTTGCTCATGCGCCGCATCTCGCTGCGGTGCGACGCATGGATAGTCAGCCGATGATCTCATTCGATCTCTATTTCAAAAGGCCTTTCGCGCTGCCGTGCGAGGTCGTGGGCCTGCTCAATTCCCGCTTCGCCTTGAGCTTTCTCGATACCTCGCGGTTGTGGAAGAGTGACCCGAACGCCGCCACCTTCATCAACGTTGTTGCCTCGGACGCATTGCCGATTTCGGGGTATTCTCCGGACATGATTCGGCAGCTCCTGATCCGGGAACTCATGGAGTATCTCCCGTTCACCACCAAAGATGTGGATTTCGAACGCTGTCATCTGCAGACGAACACCACGGAGGAGCTGTTCACCAATGAGGTCGGAAGCTGGGGTCTACGCCCCGCCACGGCCTGCGGCATCCCCAATTTGTTCCTTGCCGGCGATTACTGCCGCAACCCAATCGATGTAGTAACGATCGAGGGAGCCGTTACGAGCGGGCTGCTCGCCGCCGAGGCTGTCCGCGCTCGTGCCGGGATGGGCGCGCCCATAGAGATCATCGAACCGAACATGGCACCGGAGTGGATCCTCGCCGGTCTGAAACTGGCTGGCCTGCCTTATGCTCACCTGGCCAAAGCAATCTCGACCATCGAACGCTGGCTGTGGAGGTCTTATCGCGAGGTGTTTCCCAACGGATGAGCTGAGATATCTCTACCGGCGACCGTGTAGGGGGCCTCCACATGGCCGGTCATGCTTTCCGCCCAGCCATTGGCAAGCGGCGCCTTGGGCAGACCCATGTCGCGCAATGCCACACAGAGGCATTGTTCTCGCCTACCGCCCCCCTTCAGCGCGCAAAAACAATTTCCCCCTTTGCTGTCGCCAAGCCGAACCATGACATCGCCGCCGAATTGAATGCCTTCACGCTCGGTGTTTCGTCTGAACACCACGCACCAGGCGGTATGTTCCTGTGGCTTGACCGTGTAATAGCGGATCGGCAGGTCTGTCGATCGGCCGCGGCCAAATCGGGGAAGCGTGATGGCGAGCGTGTTCGGATCGTCATGATCCACCGGAAAAGTGACACTCTCGTCGCGATAGGTGGGCTGCATGCGGGGCGCCAGAAGCTTGATGAAGTTCCAGGCAGCATGTGCGCCTTCGACGCTGAACTCCCCATCCACCGACATGCGGATGATCGCGGTCCCGGGAAATGCGGATGGATTGGCTTTCGGCCGCACCCAGACCTCCACGCCGACCTCGTGATAGGCGCCAAGATCCGTCTTGCGAAAATCAACCGCGTAGACGACCAGCAAGGCCTGCCCGGAAAATTGCAGCACCTCAAAAATTTCTCCATAGGGAGGAAGAGTTTCCAGGGCTTTCTGAGCCTTGATTGAATCCACTGCGAACGCTGCCCATCCCTGGGACGCTTCTGCGAAACGTATCGGAAGCATCAGCGGCTTGCCACCGACAGTGCGGATCTCGTGGGGCGGTTGCGCGATACCTGCCCGCCGTTCGATTCGCTCAGCCGTGTTTTCAAGGGCAATGCAGGGAACGGTCGCCATCTCCATCATGTAGCTCGCATATCCGCTCAGAAAGCGGGAGAGCAGCTCCTCTCCTCCTCCGGGGGTCAGCGCCGCCCGTGCGGCCGTCGTCAGTGCCCTCTCGGCATAGCCCGATCCAATGTGCCACGAGCGTCGTAAGCTCTCGGCCACGAATTCCGCGTAGTCACTGCTGTAACGAAACATCGCTGCAGGCAACGTGCCGAGCAAAGGATTGCGCATTGTTTCCGTCCTCCAGTCGAGATTTCGGATTGCAGCCCGTCCGCAGAGGGATATTATCGGCAGCGAAACAGGTGCCGGCAAGCATGAATGACGATGGTCGCAGCGGCCCGATGTGGCCGGGCGCGGGAATGGGTCTGGATGCCTTCCTGGCCATTGCTCGCAGTGCCTGGGCTTTTGGGTCGAAAGGCGGCGACCCGGGCGCGCCCAGGCCGCATCCTCCGGACCCTCGTCCGGAGGATGGGAGGACGGAGGCTGATCCTTTTGCTTTTCTGTCGGAGCCGTTTCGGGCGTCTCGGACATCCGTCGCATCAGGAGCGCCGTGGGGCGACGCGGCGGCTGCGGAATTTCTCGGTCAGGCCGGATTGATCGCGATGATGAGCGGTTTCCGCTACTGGCGACGGC
>JASHVY010000338.1 GCA_030044345.1 Acetobacteraceae bacterium
CGGCGTGCCAACGGGCACACCCGTGCTGCGCGTGAGCCACCTCTCCGCCCCGCCGCGCGTGCGCGATGTGTCCTTCACCGTCCATGCGGGAGAGATTCTGGGCCTCGCCGGCCTTGTCGGCGCCGGCCGCTCCGAGACGCTGGAGACCATCTTCGGCCTCCGCCCGGCGCGTGGCGGAACGATCGAGCTCGACGGCAAGCCCTTCACCCCGGCTTCGCCGCGCGAGGCGATCCGGAAGGGAATCGGCCTGATCCCGGAGGATCGGCGCGGGCAGGGCACGGTGCCGGATTTCTCGGTGCGCGAGAATCTCCTGCTCGCCCATCTCGGCGCGCATCGCGGCCCAGGACTCGCCTATCGCATCCGCGATGGGGCCGTGCGCCGCCTGCTCGCTCTGCTCGGGCTGCCCGAGCAGCGCCTGCTCGATGCGAACCTGCTCACCTTCAGCGGCGGGATGCAGCAGAAGGTGATTCTCGCGCGCTGGCTCGTCCTCTCGCCACGTCTTCTTCTGCTGGACGAACCAACCCGCGGCGTGGACATCGCGACGCGCAGCAGCATCTATGCGCTGCTCCGCCGCATCGCCGCCGAGGGCGTCGCCTCTGTCGTGGTCAGCTCCGATTTCGAGGAAGTGATCGGGCTTGCCGACCGCATCGTGGTGCTGAGCGATGGTGCGAACGTGACGAGCATTCCAAGCGCGCTCGTCGATATCGAGAAGCTCGGCATGTTCGCCGCCCCGCGCAGCTCCGCCGAGCGCACCCACACCGTCCTCGAAGGCCTTGTTGCGCGCCATGGCGGGATCGCCTTCTGGATCAGCGTCGAGCATGGGCGGGTCTTCTGCTTCGACAGCGTGGGCACCGATGCCGAAGCGGACCCCGGCTTTGCCGGCGGCGGCTTCCCCGAGATCGCGGCCACCCGCATCCAGGAAGCGCTCGCGCGCAAGACGGCCGGCTTCGCGACCGAGCCCGGAAACGGCCTCACAACGCTCCTCGTTCCGATCCGCGGGCGGCGCGGGCATGATCTCGGCATGGTCGGCCTCACGCTTCCGCGCGCGGCGCCCGCGCCCGACGGCGCCGCGCTCGCCCGGGCGGTCGCCGCCGATCTCGAGATGGAGACGGAACGCGAGGCCGCATGAGCGAAACGACGGAGACAAGACCCGGCGATAGCCGCCCCGGCGCGGCCCCGCGGCGGCCGCTTCCCGCCCGGCTTCTGCACCTGCTCGCCACCCAGATCGAGCTCCGGATGCTGCTGCTGATCATCGTGGTGATGGCAGTGCTCTCGCGGATCTCGCCCTATTTTCTCACCACCAACAACCTGCTCAACGTGATGGACCAGTCGGTCATCGCGGGCATGGTGGCACTCGGCCAGACCCTGGTGATCCTGATCGGCGGGATCGATCTCTCGGTGGGCGCTCTCACCGGCGTTTCGGCCATCATGCTGGGCCTCACCTTTCCCAAGCTCGGCGTGCCGGTGGCGGTGCTCATCTGCCTTGCCAGCGGCGCCGCGCTCGGGCTGGCCAATGGTGTGATCATCACCTTCGGGCGGATCGCGCCCTTCGTGGTGACGCTCGGAATGATGTCGATCGGCCGCAGCATGGCCTATGTGCTGAGCGGCGCGAGCTCCATCGGCAATATCCCGGACTCGCTTGCCGCCCTCACCACGGATTCGGTCTTCGGCGTCCCGCTCGATTTTCTCTGCCTGATCATCGTCTACGTGATCGGCTGGGTTTTTCTCACCTTCGCCAAAGGCGGGCGCACGCTCTATGCCATCGGCTCGAACGCCGAGGCCGCGCGCATCGCCGGCCTCTCGATCAATCTCTGGAGCATCACCGCCTATGTCGTCGCGGGGCTGATGAGCGCGGTGGCGGCGGTCTTCCTCACCTCGAAAATTCTTTCGATCGACCCGATCGGCGGCTCGGGCGAGGAGCTCGATTCGATCGCCGCGGTGGTGATCGGCGGGGCCAGCCTCTTCGGCGGCCGCGGCTCGATCGTCGGCACGCTCGCCGGCGTCTTCATCATGGTCTTCATCCGCAACGGGCTCAATCTGCTCAATGTCTCGCCCTATTGGCAGGGCACCGCCATCGGCTCGATCATCATCGCCGCCGTGCTTGTCGAGCGGCTTTTGTCCGGCGGCCGCAGCCGGGCATAGGAAGGCGCGCATGCTCCGGGCCATCCGCTGGACGGCGCTCGGCCTGATCGTCTTTCTCATGGCCGGATGGCTCGCGCTGAGTGTCGCCGGACCCGGCCCGTCAGGCCGCGCGCTTGAAGCCCGGCTCGCCTCCTTTCTCGGCCTCTCTCCCCCGCAAGCGGGCAGTGCCGGCTTCGGCCTTGGCATCGGCGGGCCGTTCCGGCTGACGGACGATTCCGGCCGCACGGTCACCGATGCGAGCTTCCGCGGGCGCTGGATGCTGGTCTATTTCGGCTACACCTCCTGCCCGGATGTCTGCCCGACCGAGCTCGCGACCGTCGCCGCAGCGCTCCATGATCTCGGTGCGGATGCGGATCGGGTGGCCGCCCTCTTCATCACCGTTGATCCGGCCCGTGATACGCCGAAGGTCCTCGCCGCCTATGTCCGCCTGTTCGACCGCCGGTTGATCGGCCTCACCGGAACACCGGCCCAAATCGCGGCAACCGCGCGTGCTTACCGTGCCTATTATCAAAAGGTGGCATCCGGCGACGGAAATGCGTATCACATGGATCACAGTTCGTTCATCTACCTCATGGGGCCGGATGGCGGGTTCGAGGATCTGTTCAGTTCCGGCACCAGGGCCGCCGATATCGCTGCCTCCATCCGTTCGCGAATCGCGCGGAGCAGTTGACGGGAAGAGCAAGGATGCCAGGAAGCAGATCCTCTGATACGGCACCCACGGTCGTCCTTGACGACATGACAGGCGAAGTCGCCGCCCCTATGTCCCCCTTGCCGCGCCACACGCGCCGGCTCTCGGACAAGATCCTGATCGCCTTCCACCAGGCTTGCGACCAGGACGATCTCGAAGTCGCCGAACAGTTGCTGCGGATTCTCGAGCTCATGCTGGCGCGGCGCCCCACGGCACCGGATCAGCAGCGCCGGCGCAGCATGGAGGGGCTGGTCGCCGCCTATGAGCGGCTCTGGCATCTCAAGCACAAGGAACGCGTGGCCGGCTGACCCCGGGGAGCGGGATGCGCTCGCTCCCGCTCATGGCTCCCGCTCTCGCCATACGCTCTTGCGTTGTCTTGCCGAGTTTTGCCGGGCGTGTTCGCCGAATGCTCCAGTATGAAGAGCACGCGGCGGCGGCCCGGCGCCCCCTTGCTTTGCCCGCTCCGTTTTGCCCCTCGCCATGCCCATGCTAGAGCGTGTTCAGTCTGACTGAACACGCTCTGACGTTGTTTTGCCGAGCGGATTCACGCGCCCCTGGATCGCTTCGCGATTCCAATCAGGCGCGATCCGCTCTAGAGCACGCCCCTTTGAGATGCCCCGGGGGTCGGCTTGCGCGCGGGGCTTGGAGGAGTTGCGCCGGATGAATGATGAGGCCAGTTCTGTCTCTCCAGGGCCCGTCCCCCCGGCGCTCGCGCCCGGACGGTTCTTCTCCGCCCCCTTGGCCGAGACCGACCCGGAGCTCGCCGCCGCCCTTTCCGCGGAGCTCGCCCGCGAGCAGGACGGGATCGAGCTGATCGCGAGCGAGAACCTGGTCTCGGCCGCGGTGCTCGAGGCCCAGGGCAGCGTGCTCACGAACAAATATGCCGAGGGCTATCCCGGAAGGCGCTATTATGGCGGCTGCGCGGCGGTGGATATCGCCGAGGAGCTGGCGATCAACCGCGCCCGCCAGCTCTTCGGCTGCGGCTTCGCCAATGTCCAGCCGCATTCGGGCGCCCAGGCCAATGAGGCGGTCTTCCTCGCCCTGCTCAAGCCGGGGGACACGATCCTCGGCATGAGCCTCGCGGCCGGCGGCCATCTCACCCACGGCGCCGCGCCCAACATCTCGGGCAAATGGTTCCACGCCGTTCAGTACGGCGTCCGCCGCGAGGACGGGCTCCTCGATTACGAGGAGCTGGAGCGCCTGGCCGAGCAGGAGAAGCCCAGGCTCATCATCGCCGGTGGCTCGGCCTATCCCCGCTTCATCGATTTCGCCCGCATCCGCCGCGCCGCCGACGCTGTCGGCGCCTATCTGATGGTGGATATGGCGCACTTCGCCGGGCTGGTCGCAGCCGGTCTCTTTCCGAGCCCGCTGCCCCACGCCCATGTCGTCACCACCACCACGCACAAAACATTGCGCGGCCCGCGCGGCGGCATGATCCTCGCCAACGATCCGGAGATCGGCAAGAAGATCAATTCGGCGATCTTTCCCGGCCTGCAGGGCGGGCCGCTGATGCACGTGATCGCCGCCAAGGCTGCCGCCTTCGGGGAGGCGCTGCGCCCGGAATTCCACGCCTATCAGCGCGCGGTGCAGGAGAATGCCCGTGTGCTCGCCGGAACCCTCGCCGCGCGCGGGCTCTCGATCGTCACCGGCGGGACCGACTGCCATCTCCTGCTCGTCGATCTCCGGCCGCGCCACACCACCGGCAAGGCGGCCGAGGCAAGCCTGGAGCGCGCCCACATCACCGCCAACAAGAACGCGATCCCGTTCGACCCGGAGAAACCCACCGTCACCTCGGGCATCCGCCTCGGCAGCCCGGCCGCGACCTCGCGCGGTTTCGGCACGGCCGAGTTCCGCGAGATCGGCCTTTTCATCGACGAGGTGCTGACCGGGCTCTCCACCTCCAATGACGGAACCAACAGGGCCGCCGAGGAATCGGTTGGCACCCGCGTGCGCGCGCTCTGCGCCCGGTTTCCGATCTATCCCAGGCCCTGAATCCCTTCCATGCGCTGCCCCTATTGCGGCCACGACGACACCCAGGTGAAGGACAGCCGCCCGACCGAGGACGGCGCGGCAATCCGCCGCCGCCGTTCCTGCACCGCTTGCGGCCAGCGCTTCACCACCATCGAACGGGTGCAGCTTCGCGAGCTCGTCGTCATCAAGTCGGACGGAAGCCGCGAGCCCTTTGATCGCGACAAGCTCGCCCGCTCGATCCGCGTGGCGCTCCGCAAGCGGCCGGTGGATGAGGAGCGGATCGAGCGCATCGTGAACGGCATCGTCCGCAAGCTCGAAGCGAGCGGCGAGCCCGATATTCCATCGAAGCAGATCGGCGAGCTGGTGATGGAGACGCTGAAGGAGGTCGATGCGGTGGCCTATATCCGCTTCGCCAGCGTCTATCGCGATTTCCGCGAGGCCGCCGATTTCGGCGCCTTCCTCGGCGCGCTGGGCGAGCCGCGCTGATGGCGATGGCCGCGGACACGGCGCATATGCAAGCCGCGCTCGGCCTCGCCAGGCGCGGCCTCGGCGTGAGCTGGCCCAATCCCAATGTCGGCTGCGTGCTGGTGCGCGAGGGGAGGGTGGTCGGCCGTGGCGTGACGGCCTCCGGCGGCCGCCCGCATGCCGAAACGGTGGCGCTCGCCATGGCCGGGGACCGCGCCCGGGGCGCGACTGCCTATGTCACGCTCGAGCCCTGCAGCCACCATGGCGGCACGCCTCCCTGCGCGGACGCATTGATCGCGGCCGGCGTGGCGCGCGTCGTCGCCGCCCAGCGCGATCCGGATCCGCGCGTCAACGGCGCCGGCCTCAAGCGCCTCGCGGCCGCGGGCATCGAAGTCGCGGAAGGGCTGCTCGGCGCCGAGGCCGAAGAGGTCACCGCCGGGTTCCTGAGCCGGGTGCGCAAAGGCCGTCCGGCCCTGACGCTCAAGCTCGCTTCCACGCTCGACGGCCGCATCGCGACGCATGGGGGCGAGAGCCGCTGGATCACCGGCGCGGAGGCCCGCCGCGCCGCGCATGCCCTGCGTGGCCGGCACGATGCCGTGCTCATCGGCATCGGCACTGCGCTTGCCGACAATCCCGAGCTGACATGCCGGATTTCCGCCTACCGCGCGGCGCGTCCGCTCGTGCGCATCGTCGCCGATAGCGGGCTCCGCCTGCCGCTCACCGCGAAGCTCGTTGCGACAGCGCACGAGACTCCCACCTGGATCCTCCATCGCGAAGGCGCCGACCCGATCCGCGCCGCCGCGCTCGAGAAGCTCGGGGTCCGGCTCTTCGCTCTGCCGAGTGCCAGCATCGGCATCGATCTTCCCGCTGCGCTCGCCGCGCTCGGCGCCGCCGGCCTCACCGCCATCCTCGCCGAGGGCGGCGCGGGTCTTGCCGCCGGCCTTCTGCGTGCCGATCTCGTGGACCGGCTCGCCTGGTTCCATGCCCCGGCGCTGCTCGGCGCGGATGGCTGGCCGGCTGCCGCCGCGCTCGGGATCACCGAACTCGCCGCCATGCCGCGCTTCCGGCGGGTGCGGAGCCTGCCGTTTGGAGAGGATGTGTTGACCGAGTTGGCGCGGGCCCGCTGAAGCATGTTCACCGGCATCGTCACCGCTCTCGGCACGGTGCGTGCAATCGCGCCACGCGCCGATCGAAGCGATATGCGGATCACCATCGCCGCGCCCTGGCCGGACATGGCCTCCATCTCCCTCGGCGCCTCGATCGCCTGCTCCGGCTGCTGCCTCACTGCGATCGAGGTCGGATCGGACGCATTCGCCGCCGATGTTTCGGCCGAGACTCTCGCCCGCACCACGCTCGGCCAATGGCGGCCGGGCACGCGCGTCAATCTCGAGCGCAGCCTCCGCCTCGGCGATGAGCTCGGCGGCCATCTCGTCTCCGGTCATGTGGATGGGATCGGCGAGGCGCTCGAGGCGCGGCCCGAGCACGGCTCGACGCGCTGGCGCTTCCGCCTGCCGCTTTCGCTCGCCCGCTTCGTCGCGGTCAAGGGCAGCATCGCCGTGGACGGCGTCTCGCTCACCGTCAATGATGTCGGTGCGGACCATTTCGGAGTGAACATCATTCCGCACACGGCAAGCCTCACGCGCTTCGGCTCGCTCGCGCCGGGCGATGCGGTCAACCTGGAGATCGACATGCTCGCCCGCTATGTCGCCCGCCTCAGCGAGGCGCAATCATGAAAACCGCCCTGCTTTCCGACTATCTTTCCTCGATCGAGGAGCTGATCGCCGATGCGCGTGCCGGGCGCATGTTCATCCTCGTCGATGACGAGGATCGGGAGAACGAAGGCGATCTCGTCATTCCGGCGCAATTCGCGACCCCCGAGGTGGTCAATTTCATGGCCCGCCACGCGCGCGGGCTGATCTGCCTCGCGCTCGCCCGCCCGCGGGTGGAGCAGCTTGGGCTCGCGCTGATGAGTTCCTCCAACCGCTCGCGCCTGCAGACGGCCTTCACCGTCTCGATCGAGGCGCGCGAAGGCGTCACCACGGGCATCTCCGCGGCAGATCGCGCGCACACCATCGCGGTCGCCATCAATCCGGAGAAGGGGCGAGAGGATATCGTGAGCCCCGGCCATGTCTTTCCGCTGATGGCGCGCGAGGGCGGGGCGCTCGTCCGCGCCGGCCATACCGAGGCGGCGGTGGATATCGCCCGCCTCGCCGGGCTCAATCCGTCGGGTGTGATCTGCGAGATCATGAACGATGACGGCACGATGGCCCGGCTGCCCGATCTCGTCGCCTTCGCCCAGCGCCACAATCTCAAGCTCGGCACGATCGCCGATCTCATCGCCTATCGCCGCCGCACCGAGCGGCTGGTCCGCCGCGTCTCCGAGGGCATGCTCCACCATGCCGAGGGGGGCGAGTGGAAGCTCCTCGTCTATGCCAACACCGTCGAATATGCCGAGCACCTCGTGCTCCTGAAGGGGGATCCTTCGGGACCCGATCCGGTGCTGGTGCGCATGCACGCGGTCGATCTCGTGCATGACATGCTGGGCGGCCCGGCCTGGGACACGCTGCACGGCGCGATGCGGCGGATCGCCGCCGAGGGAAAGGGCGCGGTGGTGCTGATCCGCGACCCCCGGCCGACCGCGCTCTCGGAGCGCGTGCGCACCGTGGAGGCGAGCCCGCGCCCGAACCGCGAGCTCCGCGATTACGGCATCGGCGCGCAGATCCTCGTCGATCTCGGGGTGCGGCGGATGATCCTCCTCTCCAACACGCAGCGCACGATCGTCGGCCTCGAAGGCTACGGGCTCGACATCGTCGCCCAGCTCCCCATCGGGGATGCTCCCGGCGAATGAGCACGGAAGACGCACAAATTGCCGAACGGGTGGAGGTGCCGGGGCCGCCGCCGCATCTTCTCATCGTCCGCGCGCCCTATTACCGCAAGGTCGTGGACAGGCTTTCCGAAGGGGCGGAGCATATTCTCGCGGGCTCCGGCGCCAGCTTCGAAACGCTCGACGTCGCCGGCGCCTTCGAGCTTCCCCAGGCCATCCGCCTCGTACTGCGCGGCCCGTCCCGCTATGAGGGGTTCATCGCGCTCGGCTGCGTGGTGCGCGGCGAGACCGATCATTACGAATATATCTGCCGCGAATCGATGGCCGGCCTGATGCGCGTGGCGCTCCAGTTCGGCATCGCGCTCGGCACCGGCCTCCTCACCGTCGATCGGCTCGACCAGGCCATCGCCCGCGCCGCCCCACCGGACAATGGCTCCAGCAGGGGCCCCAACAAGGGCGCCGAGGCGGCGCGTGCCGCGCTGATGCAGATTGCCGCCGCGCGCCGCTTCGGCGCCTCCTGGCGCAGCAGCCCGGCGGCGGAGGGCGCCCAGGGAGAAGCGAAGGGAGAAGGCCGATGACACGTGCGCCCGCCGCCTCGCTCCCGCGCCGGCGCACCGCCGCCCGGCTCGCTTCCGTGCAGGCGCTCTTTCAGATCGAGCAGGCAGGGGATCCCGCCGATCAGGTGATCGACCAGTTCCTCCGCCACCGGCTCGGTCTCGCCGCGGAAGCCGGCAGCTATGAGGAAGGCAACGTGCCCGAGGCCGAGACCGCGCTCTTCTCGCGCATCGTCCGCGCCGCGACCGAGGGGCAGGCGGAGCGTGACGCCCTGCTCGTCGCCGCGCTCCCGCCCGATTGGCCGATCGGGCGGCTCGATCCCGTGCTGCGCTCCCTCCTGCGCGCCGGCATCGCCGAGCTCGCGATGAAGGGAGGGCCGCCTGTCCGCGTCGTCATCAACGAATATCTCGACATCGCCCACGGCTTCTTCTGGGGCGACGAGCCGGGCCTCGTGAACGGCGTGCTCGACCGGATCGCCCGCACGCTCCGCCCGGCCGAGTTTCCCGCATCCGCCAAGGGATGATCGACCTGCCGCGGGAGTTCGCGCTGATCGCGCGCTATTTCCGCCCACTCGCGCATGAGGCCGCCCTCGGCCTCGCCGACGATGTCGCCCTTCTGAGCCCGCCGCCGGGCAGGGACCTGGTGCTCACCGTCGATGCGATGCTTGCCGGCGTGCATTTCCTTCCCGCCGATCCACCGGATCTCGTCGCGCGCAAACTCCTGCGCGTCAATCTCTCCGACCTTGCAGCGAAAGCAGCCACGCCGCTCGGCTATCTCCTGACCATCGCCGCACCGCGCGAGACGAAGGATGACTGGTTCGCGTCCTTCGCCGCCGGCCTTGCCGAGGATCAGCGTGAATTCGGGATCGCGCTCCTCGGCGGCGATACGACTGCAACCCCAGGCCCATTGGCGCTCTCGCTCACGGCCATCGGCACGGTGGAGGCGGGCAGGGCGGTCCTGCGCCGGGGCGCAGCCGCCGGCCACGGCATCTGGGTCACCGGCACGATCGGCGATGCCGCGCTCGGGCTTGCGGTGCTCCAGGGAAGGCTCACCGACCCCATCCTGGATCCCGCAGGTCATCTGGCGCGACACTACCATCTGCCCATGCCGCGGCTCGGGCTTCGCCTCGCGGATTTCGCTGCTGCCGCGATGGATATCTCGGACGGGCTCGTCCAGGATCTCGGCCATCTCTGCCGTGCCGGCGCCGTCGCCGCGGAAATCGAAGCGGCGCGCGTGCCGCTTTCCGCCGCGGCCCGCGCGGCCGGCCCTGCCTGGCTCGAACGCTGCCTCACCGGCGGGGATGATTACGAGCTGCTCCTCGCCGTCCCGCCCGCCCTGGAACCGGTGCTTGAGGAAGAGGCCGCACGCACGGGGCTCGCCATGACGAGGATCGGCCGCTTCACCGATGGCGAGCCCCAGGTCACGGTGCGCGGAGCGGACGGCGCCGCCATGACATTCTCACGCCCCGGCTGGAGCCATTTTTGACGTGGTTTATCCGCGTCACTGAAACCAGAGATCGGGCACCGTGAATCCTTCCGGATAGGGATCCTCCGGATCGAGCCCGTACTGGGCGATGCCGGTGATGAACCCGCGCCCGGAAATGCGGTTGATCACCGCCGGCACATGGCCGGCCTTCGTCACCTCCTCGACCGTGCCGAGGAAGTGCGAGCCGATGATCGAGACATGGTCGAGCACTTCGCCCGGCGCGATCTCGCCCCGCGCATGAAGCAGCGCGAGGCGGGCCGAGGTGCCGGTGCCGCAGGGCGAACGGTCGAGCCGGCCGGGCGAGATCACCACCGTGTTGCGGGCCGTCTTCCCGTTCGCGGTCTCTGTGAGCGGCCCGGCGAACAGCGTCTGGTTCACGGTGTGGATCTCGGGGTTTTCCGGGTGCACGGCGGGAAGCTGCTCGGCTGCGGCGGCCTTGATCCGCTCGCCCAGGGCGACGAGCTCCCGTGCCTCGTCCGGAACGAGCGCGAAGCCGAGTTTTTGTGCATCCACGATTGCATACATCATCCCGCCATAGGCGATATCGACGAGAACCTCGCCCCATCCGGCGACCTTGATGATCCGGTCCCGGTGCAGCACGAAGGACGGCACGTTGCGGAAGCTCACAAGCGCACAGCGCCCGCCGCGGCACTCGGCCTGCACATGGACGAGCCCGCCGGGCGTATCGACGATGAGCCGCGTCTCGGGCTCCCCCATCGGAACGAGGCCGGTCTCCAGCACGGCGGTCACGGCGCAGATCATGTTCGAGCCTGACATCGGCACATAGAACTGCGATTCCATGATGATCAGGCCGAAATCCGCTTCCGGCGCGCAAGGCGGCGTCACCAGATTCACGGAATGATTCACTGCCCCGCGCGGCTCGAACAGCAGCAGCCGGCGCAGCCCGTCATCCTTCTCGGCGAGATGGCGCATCCGCGCGAACATGGAGGCTCCGGGCGGCGGCAGGACGCCGCCGGTGATCACCCGCCCGACCTCGCCCTCCGCGTGCACGCCCACCACGGTCACGCTGCGGCTCCAGCGCATGCCCCGTTCCTCGTGCCCTCAGGCGGCCTGGCTGCGTGCCGTCGCCGCCGCTGCTGCCGGTGCCGATTCGGCCGCCGGCGGGGCGACATAGAGGCGAAACAGCACCTCCTTCAGCACGTTGCGCGCCCCTTCGGCCGAGAGCGCGATGTGCTGGGCAAGGATGCGCCCGCCGCGCGCGGCATTGCGGTCGGCCAGGGCGGCGACCAGCGCGCCGTGCTCCTCGGCCATCCGCGCCTGCATCTCCGCGCGCTCGATCGAGATCCGACGGACGAAGCGGATCCGTGCATCGACGGCGGCGAGCTGGCGCGCGATTTCGCGATTGGCCGAAAGCTCGACGAGCTGGCGATGGAACGCCTCGTCGAGATTGAGCAGCTCATCCGGATCGCGCCGGCGCCAGCGTCGCTGGGCTCCGGCCCAGAAGCGCGCGAATGCGGCAATCGCGGCGTCGGAAGCGCGCTTGCAGGCGAGCTCGAACGCACCGCGTTCGAGAATCAGGCGCATCTCATAGACCCCGACCAGATCGGTCACATCGAGCGAGCGGCAGAAGAAGCCGCGATTGGGCGCGAAGACGAGGAAACCCTCGCTCGCCAGCCGATTGAGCGCCTCGCGTACCGGCGTGCGGCTCAGCGCGAGCTTCGCCGCGAGATGAAGTTCGTTGATCCGCTCCTCGGGCTTGAGCTTGAATTCGATGATCCATTGACGGATCGCCCGATATGCACGATCGGCGCTGTCGGCGGCCCGACGTGGTCCGCCGCCTGATCGCGCTGGTGACTGTGTCTTGCGCTTCGCTCCCATGGGTCTCGTCCGATAATGTCCGGTTCAGTCAAACCGGCGGGCGCGGTCGGGTCAAGCAGGACTTGGCGATGTACGGCGCCAGAACTCAAGAATCATGAAAGGAGTTGCCATCATGTCAGACAATGGCCTGGTTACACTGCAGAGCACACACGATTTCGTGACGACGCTGGCGCGGATCGAGGCAGCGCTGGAAGCGGGAAGGATCACCGTGTTCGCGCGCGTCGATCATGCGGCGGGCGCGAGCGGAGTGGGGCTCTCCCTCAGGCCGACGACGCTCCTTCTCTTCGGCAACCCCGTCGCAGGAACGCCCCTGATGCAGGCGGCCCAGACAGTGGGGATCGATCTGCCGCTGAAGGTGCTCGTCTGGCAGGACGCGGATGGAACCGTCAATCTCACCTATAATGATCCCGAATGGATCGCGGCCCGCCACGCGCTCGGCGGAGATGCACAGAAATCGGTCGCCGCGCTTGCGACCGTGTCGCAATCGCTCGCGCGCCAGGCCACGGAGAGCTGAGCTATTCAGCGCCATCCTGTGCCCGAGATCCGGCGGGCGGTCAAAATTGTTACTCTTGGTATCATTTCGCTCTTTCATTGCGTGCTTTTTTTGAGCCTGGATCAGGATTTTTTCACGGGTGCTCGAAACGCCGCATCATTGACAGATACGGCGCGCACACGGCAGCATTGTGTTGAGTTCATCTTGCACCGCAAAGCTGCGATGTCGAATCCCATGTTTCGGCGCGGACTGTTCGCATCACCCTGCCGCTCAACCGCGATCGCCGGCGTGAGGCTCTCATTGGCTTCTGGCGCCTCGCTTCCGGCGGAGAAAGGGGAACGAGCCGCCTGAGCCATGAAACGGAAAGCCGAACAAAGACGCGCGGCTGAGGAGGGAGGCTTACCGCATTCTCGCTTCCGCTCCCGGCCAGCTTCGTTCCAGGGCGCTCGGAACTTCTTCATCGTCGGCGCCGCCCGCTGCGGCACCACCTCTCTGTTTCAAGCTCTGTCTCGCCATCGCGATATCTATTGCTGCCCGGTCAAGGAGCCGAACTATTTTGCCTTCGACATCACCGCGCAGCGCGCCACCCTCGAGGAGGCGCGGCGGCAGGGTGTCCTGATCGACCGGCCCCTTGCAACCATCCTCGCTCCGCCGCGAGTCGCCATCACCACGGACTACGACGCCTATCTCCGGCTCTTCGCATCTTGGAACGGTGAGAAGGCGGTGGGAGAGGCTTCGACATCCTATCTGCCCTCCGAGGTCGCGGCGCTGGAGATCGCTCGACGCTTTCCCGCCGCGCGAATCATCATCGTCCTGCGCGACCCGCTCGCCCGCGCCCATTCGGAATATCTGATGCACCGCCAGCTCGGGCGCGCGATCGGCCCCTTCCGTGAGGCGATCAGGCCCGAGCTTGAGGATATCGAACGGGGCTTTCCCGGCGCGCGGGGCATGGTCTTTTGCAGCCTCTATGCGCGGCAGGTCCGGCGCTACCTGGAGCAATTCCCACGTGAGCAGATCCTCTTTCTCCTGTTCGAGGAGATGATCTCGAATCCGCGGCTTGTACTGGAGAGGGTTTTCCTTCATCTCGGCGTCGATCCCGAGCCGTCTCGGCACGTCCGCCTCAACTGGGAGAACAAGAGCCGCCAGTCGCGCTTCCCGTCGCTCGACAGGTTCCTGCTCAGGACCGGCAACAGGACGAGGCTGCTGCGTGCCTTCCCCCGCCCTGTTCGCCGCCGGATGCGCGCGCTCTTTTATGCCGCGCGGGAGCCTGCGCCTGCGGATATCGATGAGCAGGACATCCTGCTGAAACTGTTCAGGGACGATATCAAGGCAACCTCAGCCCTGATCAATCGCGATCTTTCCCAGTGGCTCCGAAGGCGAAGGCCGGGCTTCGCCTGACCTGGGCTCAGCCATGCAAATCACGGGCCGGGTGTCCGCACCCGGCCCGCCCACAAACTGAGATAGTCGCGCCAGCTTCAGAACAGTTCTGGAATGCTGCCGCGGCGATCATTCGGGAATGATGATTTTTTCAAGTGTCTCCGTCTCCCTGATCCGCCGCCCCGATCCGCCACGGCGCACCGACAAAGCCTCTCTTACCAGTCGGCCGTGAAAGCGGCAGCGTGGTCGGCCGTCACGATGGCGCCGACATAGCCGGCGCCGAGCAGAGCAATCAAGGCAAAGGCCGCCATCAGATTCTTCATAACTGTCTCCACGGTAAGCGACGCGCAATGCGAACAGCCGCACCGGCCTTCGGATTGCTGTCGCGGGAGAGTGATGGCTTATCGTTCTAGAGCGGGATGCGATCGCTTTGGCTCACGTATCCCGCTCGACTCATTTGTTTTCTCGCGTGATTCAGACCTGCGGTGATTCCACCTCCGGTCATCACGCTCTAACCGAATGATTTCCGTTTTTTCGCGTTTATGTTTCGCGAGTAAGCTTGCTCATTGCTGCGATCATGAGCCTGCGATCCCGATATGCGCGAGGAATCTCCGGATCGAGATGGTCCCGCGATGATTGCGGGTCATCACGCGATCAATTTCTTTGCTTCAGGACTTTGGCGGAAAGCGCTCCAGGAGCCCGCCGGAAGTCAAAGCGGTCTGATAAAAGCGAGCCGGTAAAAGCAATCTGGGCGATCCGGCATTCGCATCAGTGCGCCGGTCCGCCATGGGGGCCACCATGAGGCTGGGGAGCGGGAGCGCCCGGACGGGGGGCACGCGAGGGAATGGACGGAACCGGATGGGATGCCGGCGCGGGCCGGTACGCACGCGGCGGAGGATGACCGCCGCCATAATACCCATGGACATCGTGCCCCCATACGGGCCCGACATCATAGCCGGTACTCCACCCGCCATAATTGACGCCGGAGGGTTCGTAGTAACCGAGGTCATAGCCATATCCGCCGCCCGGCACGACACAGCCGGACATCAGCATCAGCAGCGCGAGCAGGCCGATGGCCATGAGAGCGAACGGCCAGCGAAAGAGGGCGGCGTTCATTTTGACGCCTCCCCGCTTCCCGCCGTCGGTCGTTCGAGCAGCCCGAAAACCGCCCCCAGCGGATCGGCAACCAGCGCAATCTTGCCACCGTCGCGATCAATCCGCGGCTCGACCAGGACGCGGCCACCGAGTGAAGCGGCCCTGGCCACCGTCGCGGCCGCATCGTCCACGCGCACATAGTCAAGCCAGTGCGGGCGGGCATTGGGCCGGCTCGGCGGCAGCGAGTTCACGCTCGCACGCGCATAGCCCCCGGATGCCAGGATGAGGTGCTGCATGCTTCCGTCCGGGGGCAATGGAAACACGTCGTAGCCGA